>PLMI01000169.1:1591-24782 GCA_003142435.1 Coxiellaceae bacterium
CCGCAAACCGTAGTAAACTTCGTTATTAGTTATTTTTCTCTCACCCAATTAATTATTGGTATAGAATATTTATTTTCGGCAATGAATTGTGATAGTCCATATACATAAAATAACAAAACAATTATCCAGGCTGTTTCCAGCATGCTGCCTACAGCGTATTGCTGCGCAATAAGTTGAAAGCTGAAAATGAAATCAGAGATGCGGGCAACGCAAAAGCCTAGTGCTGTATAGAACAATCCTCTATTTTTAGCAGTTGCCAGGCAAAAAAGAGCAAAAACAAAACCCATCAAATATAAAATGTCTTCTACGACGGTAAAAATTTTATCGGCAGTAGATGTTCCTTGCCATTGAGTGAGTATGGTCCATACAATGATAATTGCACTTAAAATCCATGCAAAGGATGAAATTTTTTTAGAATTTTTTGTCTGTTTTGTAAAAACGGAGAAAATTTTTATCCAGATTAGTGTCAAGCATGATAAATCTGCTATGAAGACCAGGTTATCGGCAATGGACATCCACGAAGGGGAAGTTTCCTTAGGCAGGTGAAATATGTTCGAAGATAAATTATATAAAATGTCATCCCAGAATGAAAAACAAAAGGCTAGAAGAAATAAAAGAAATATTTTTTTATTGTTTTGATTGAGGGATTTTCTATAAAGGGTTATCGCGAAGATGATAGCGGCGATGTCCAATATCGATAAACAGACAAAGGGCATGAATCCATATATGTTGGCAGTAGCGGGATTATTACGTAATACACCATAGACGACTGTATAAAGCAACCATATTACTACAAAGGTAATAGTTATAGGTGTAAATTTTTTTGATTGTATTTCCATAAGGCACCTCAATGTACAAAATAATCGTTTTAAAAGTCAGATACTAAAGATATTTATTATTTTTCATAATGTAATATAAGGTTATTCTATAGCAAAAAATAGGCAAAATCTAGTAATATAAGCATTATTCCATGAACTCTTCAAAAGGTTTATCGATAAAATTGTAATTGCCCAAAATCAGCCAGGATGGTGATCTATTTAGTACTCTGCAGTAATGCATCAATGCTTCCAGTGAGGGGCGGTATTCGCCCGTTTCATGGGATCGATAAGTTCGCTCTTTTATTTTTTGCTTTTGAGCAAAATCCCTTGCGCTTCGGTAGCCAGCTCTTTTTCGAGCTTCCCTGAGCCTTTCGTGTAGTTCTTCACATATATCTATATCGTGCAATTTTTTATCCTCAATCATATTGACTTGTGCGTTTCCATTCATGTAAAATCGGCAGTATGACTGTTAATTATTTATTTATTTATTTATTTTTTTATTCTAGTTGGCATTATCGATTTTTGCATAAAATCGCATAGATATGGCTTTAATTTTGTATTTAATGAATAGTAATTTTTATATTGAGTTATGTCAATTCGTTAAGTAAAAAATTTTTTTAAACAATTAATGTTTTTTAAAAAGGAGATTTATTATGAATACTTCAGCATTATTATCAAAAAAGTCTTTTGGATTTAGCCTTTCACTTTCAGAATTAAAAGCAAATCTTAGCAGAATACGAGAACAAATTCTGATTTGTGTGGCGGAAGCAAAACATTATGTTAAACATGTGGAGCTATTGAACGAAAAGGTTAAAGATTTATCTGTTGAAGAGGAAAAGTTATTAATGCTGATCGAAGAGGCGACCGCAGTGAAGCATTGAATAGGAAATAGAGGTTGCAATGTGTATGACATTGGTTATAATACGTAATATACCTAATATACGTATTATTTCTAATGACATAACTTTGATAAACTTATGAAAGCGAGCGCTACAGAATTAAATAAACATCCCGGAAAATATATAAATCAAGCCATAAAGGAACCGGTAATTGTTGAAAGGTCCGGTTACCCCGTAGTTGTAATGGTTTCTTACGATCATTATCGGCAATTGGAAGATGCATATTGGGGTGAATTGGCAAAAACGGCAGAAAAAGGAAAGTCTCTCGGCAAAAAAGCGACTATGAAATTTTTGCATGAGGATGATTAATGGCTGCTTTGGACCTTAAGAAAAAAGCGCATAAATTTATTCAATCTTTACCACCAAAACATAAGCGACAAGTCAAAGATCGTATTTTGTCTTTGCAAGATGATCCAATTCCACATGATGCAAAGAAATTATTGGGTTATGAAAATTATATTAGAATTGATGTTGGTGAGTATCATGTCGTTTATCGATATGATAGTAAAAAAGACTTGGTAATTATTGTCTTAGTTGGAAAACGTAATGATAGCGAGGTCTATCGCATCTCTAAAAGAACTTTGGGGTAAAATACTGTAAGCAACAAAATGCGATATTGTTGAATAATTCGTATTTGTAGCTTTTTTGATTTGGTAGGCGCAGGCTGAAGCCTGCGCCTACCGGTTAAAAATTTACAAATTAATTTTGTTACACAGAACGTGCAATATGAATTATCCAACAACCAGCTGGCCTGAAAGACCAACTTAATGTTCGTTTTTCGAGCGTAACCCTGGGAACAATTGCATGTTTTGCCTGAGGTTTAACTACAACCAGTTGTTTCACCACAGGTAACACATTTCAGACAAGCGCCGTTCCTGACCAAAGTAAATTGATTGCAATTAGGGCAGGGTTCGCCTTCGTAGCCTTTGATTTTTGCTTCAGCCACAAGATCCGCCACGCTTTCGCTTTCACCTTCTTCTGTTACAGATTCAATTGCCGGAACTTCTGGTTTTTCAGCTTCTCCTTCAAACTCAAGCTCTAATTGTTTTTGTTTTTTACGTGCAGCTTCTTCTAGAATTTCTGGTTTTACATGCGCAAGGTCATATCGTCCTAAATAAGTAATGGCCAGTTCGCGGAAAACGTAATCGATAACCGATGTTGCCATCTTGATAGATTTATTGCCTGTCACAATGCCGCTTGGTTCAAATTTAGTAAAGACAAAAGCTTCGACGAATTCTTCAAGTGGTACGCCATATTGCAACCCTAAAGAAATAGCGATGGCAAAGCAGTTCATGAGTGATCGATATGCAGCTCCTTCGCGGTGCATGTCTAAAAATATCTCGCCGAGTTTGCCGGTATCGTATTCTCCGGTTCTAAGATAAAGGCTATTTCCCGCAATTTTTGCCTTTTGCGTGTAGCCGCCTCTTCTGTCAGGTAATTTTGCTCTCCCTGCAACAATGCGTTGTACCATTTTTTCTGCTAAGGCTGCCGTTCCGATTTTAGTTATTTCAGTTGGGTCTAGATGTAACAATTCAGCGACTGCTTGCAGCGGCTGGCTTAATTTAGAACCGTCTCGGTATAATGCAATCGCCTTGGTCGCCAATTTCCACGATAACATATAAGCATTTTTTACGTCTTCAATTGTCGATTCGTGCGGCATGTTTATTGTTTTAGAAATTGCGCCGCTTACAAAAGGCTGTGCTGCTGCCATCATGTAAATATGTGCTTCATAAGAAATAAAGCGTTTGCCAAAACGGCCGCATTTGCTTGCACAGTCAAAAACGGGCAAATGTTTTGTTTTTAAATGTGGCGCGCCTTCAAGCGTCATGCTGCCGCAAATAAATTTATTTGCTTCTTGAATTTGTTCTTCAGTAAAGCCGAGTTCTTTGAGGAAGTTAAACTTTGGATTTGCAATTTTATTTTCGTCAATATGCAGGATTTTTTTGATTGTGTCTTTGCCTAATGTCCAAGCATTAAAGAGAAAATTTATATCAAAAGAAGTTTCCAGCTGTTGTTCCAGTTTATATAAAACGTCGTCTGGTAGTCCCTTTTTTTGTAAAGATTTTATATTTATATGCGGACAATTTTCAAATGAGCCACTGCCCATGGCGTAAAAGATGATGTCTTGTATTTGTTTTTCTGTGTAACCTAAATGCTTTAAGCTTTCTGGTACGGATTGGTTGATTATTTTAAAATAACCGCCGCCAGCAAGTTTTTTGAATTTCACTAACGCAAAATCTGGTTCAATTCCCGTAGTATCGCAGTCCATCACCAAACCAATTGTTCCCGTTGGCGCAATTGCGGTAACTTGCGCATTTCTGAAGCCATGTTTTGTGCCAAGTTCTAAAGCAAGATCAGCAGTTTGTTGCGCTTCTTTTAATAAATAATCAGGGCAAAAAGCATCGTCAATTTTAAGTGGTTTTATGCTTAAGTTTTCAAATTTATTTTCGTTGTAAACTGCATGGCGATGATTGCGTATTACACGCAACATGTCGGTTTTGTTAATTTCATATCCTTCGAAGGGGCCAAGTTGTTCTGCAAGTTCGGCTGAGGTTGCTAGAGCCGCAAATTGCATAATTGCTGTAACAGCACCACAAATTGCGACCGCCTCTTTGGAATCGTAAGGCACGCCAATGCGCATTAAGTATGCTCCCAAATTTGCATATCCTAAACCAAGTGCGCGGAATTTGTACGATGCTTGCGCTATGGGGGCGCTTGGATATTGCGCCATTAAAATGCTTATTTCTAACGTGAGAGTCCAAAGCCGCACCGCATGTTTGAAAGCATCAACGTCAAGCTTGCCGTCATTTTTCATGAACTTTGTAATGTTAAGCGAACCTAAATTACAGGCACTGTTATCTAAAAACATGTATTCCGAGCAAGGATTAGAAGCATTTATGCGTCCGCTTTTAGGGCAGGTGTGCCAGTCATTTATAGTTGTATCAAATTGCATGCCAGGATCTGCGCATGACCAGGCAGCGTATGCAACTTGATCAAGCAAATATTTGGCCTTTATAGTTTTGCAGGGATTTGGTTCGCGTTTTTCTTTTTGCGCTTTTGCTAATTCAATTCGCCAATATAAATTCCAATCGTCATCTTTTTCGACGGCTTTCATAAAATTTGCCGATGCGCGTACTGAATTATTGGAGTTTTGTCCGGAAACAGTTTGATATGCTTCGCTTTGCCAATCAGTATCGTATTCAGGAAAATCGATAGATCGGAGTCCTTGCTTGTAAAGTTCAATAACTCGCAAAATATAGGCTAAAGGAACCTGCACTTTTTGTGCTTCAGCGATAGCAAGAGCTAGAGTTTTATTTATTTTTGGATCGGTGCTTTCGTTTGGTTTTAATTTTGTATCATTACAGGCAGCAATAATTCTATTTAAATGCATGCGATTTAACTTTGATCCAGTGACAAGAGAAGCAACTTTTTGTTCTTCGATAACTTTCCAGTCAATAAAGTCTTCGATGTCAGGATGATCCATATCCAAAACAACCATTTTGGCGGCGCGCCTTGTTGTGCCGCCCGATTTTATTGCTCCGGCGGCGCGGTCGCCAATGCGCAAAAATGACATAAGGCCGGAAGATTTGCCGCCTCCGCTTAGTGGTTCGCCGGCGCCTCTGATTTTAGAAAAGTTGGTTCCGGCTCCGGAACCATATTTAAAGAGCAATGCCTCGCGCGTCCACAAATCCATGATGCCGCCGTTGTTGACGAGGTCATCATCAATGGAAAGAATAAAACATGCATGAGGTTGCGGATGAGTGTAAGCGTCTTCTGATTTTTTGATTTCACCGGTTGCAGGGTCTGCATAATAATGTCCTTGTGCGGGACCTGTAATTCCATATGCCCAATTAAGGCCAGTGTTAAACCATTGCGGTGAATTCGGCGCGCCCATTTGCGTTGCAAGCATAAATACCATTTCATCATAATAGGAAAGAGCATCTTCTTCTGAATTAAAATAATTGTTTTTCCATCCCCAGTAAGTCCATGTTCCTGCTAAACGATGAAATATTTCCTTCGCGCTTTTTTCGCCGCGATATTGTTTTTCTTGCGGCAAACTTTCGAGTGCTTTCAAGTCTGGTTCGCTTCTTTGTAACCAGGCGGGAACATTTTTTTCTGCAATGCATTTTGTTATTGTTGGAATACCAGATTTGCGAAAATATTTTTGAGCGATGATATCCGTTGCGACTTGCGACCAAGATGCCGGAACTTCAACGTCTTTTGCAAAAAATGCTCTTGAACCATCTAAATTGAGAATTTCAGAAGTTCGCTTTACGTATTTTATTTCATTAGTAGCGGATTTTTTGGCTGAGTTATTTTTGGTGAATCGTCTGTTAATAGAAGTCATGTATTTATCCTTAAAAGGGTTACTTCTCGAAATAATACAAGGTTAAATGGGCGTAAACAAGAGTTGTTTCGAAAATAATCCCGAAAAACATGTAATAAAAAATATTAGTAAAATCAAATAGTTAGCATAAAGATCGAATTTTTTAGATAATATGTTTTCCTTGATTTTATCTAATGAACTTTTTGGGGAAAATCTGGAGAGAACATGTCGTTGTTTCCAGGGCGGCTCGCAAAAACGCTCGCGTGCCCTGGGTTGACGTAGGTTGACCTTGCAGGTCAATGATTCAAAAATTGTTAAATCATCATATGGTTTTTGCTATGCAAGACAATACAATGAAAACGAATTATATGTATGTGTTTTTGCAAATTGCTTGGGTTTGCGGATTCATATGAAATCGCATAACCTAAAATGGGTTGTGATTATCTCATTGCATTTCGACCTGAAAGGTCGATTTATGTTAGTTTTTGTGACGAATTGTTTATTGCAAAATATATGTACAATCTAACCTGTTGGTTAATTTGCTTAGGATATTATTTACCCTAATGGACTAGATTTATGCTCACAAATTTGTTTTTTGTATTTTGACCTGCAAGGTCAATCTATGTTAGCCCAGGGCATGCGAGCGTTTTTTGCGAGCCGCCCTGGGGAAATTGATCCCACACAATATTTTGCCCTGAAAGGGCAACCTAAATTATTACATATTGAGTTTTACGGTATTGCCATAAATTGTAAAACAAAAAATAATATATAAATCGTCTTGAAAATTTATATAAAAATCTATCATGTCACAATCATTATCCACCGTTATAATTCACATTGTTTTCAGCACTAAAAATCGCGAAAAAATATTGAGCGATAATATTCGTGCAGAGCTTTACCCATATATTACATCTATGCTTCGCAATCATGAATGTCATCCTTATAAGATTGGTGGAATGGCTGATCACATTCACATTTTATGTAAATTATCGAAAACGATTACAATTTCTGATTTGATAGGAAAAATAAAATTTGCCACATCAAAATTTATAAAAAATAAAACTTCTGGGTCGCAAAAATTTTCTTGGCAAAATGGTTATGGCGTTTTCTCTGTTGGGCAAAGCTTATTGGATATTGTATGTGCTTACATTGCAAATCAATCCCAACATCACAAAATAAGAACCTATGAAGATGAGCTTATTAAATTATTGAACAAACACAAAATAAATTATGATGAACGCTATTTGTGGAATTGAATTAGGTTGCCCCTTCAGGGCAAAATTGTGTGGGGATCATCTCTAAACCCAGGGCGGCTCGCAAAAAACGCTCGCGTGCCCTGGGCTAACGTAGGTTGACCTTGCAGGTCAATAATTCAAAAATTGCCCCATGATAACGAATGATATACATACATTTTTATGAGTTGATTGAGTTTGACGATTGAAACCTAATACCCAAAATAGATTGTGATTATCTTATTGCATTTCGACCTGAAAGGTCGATTTATGTTAGCCCAGGGCACGCGAGCGTTTTTTGCGAGCCGCCCTGGGTGTCTAGGGATTCATATGAAATCTTATAACCAAAATGGATTGTGATTATCTCATTACATTTTGGTCTGAAAGGTCGATTTATGTTAGCTTTTGTGACGAATTGTTTATTGTAAAATATATGTACAATCTAACCTGTTGGTTAATTTGCTTAGTATGTTGTTTACCCTAATGGACTAGATTTATGCTCACAAATTTGTTTTTTTGTATTTTGACCTGGAAGGTCAATCTATGTTAGCCCAGGGCACGCGAGCGTTTTTTGCGAGCCGCCCTGGGTTTAGGAATTAACCCGATGTGGTTTTGCCCTGAAAGGGCAATCTAAATTACTTATGCAATTATGGATGATTTTTTGCGTAGCTGCTGTAGCCGAGCGTTTTTGCGTGCAGGACTTGGGTAAATCGCAAATTGTTACTCTTCCGGCTTATAGAAATTCTGAATTTCCTCGATTTCGGTGCAAGCTTTTTGGAAGAGATTATCCACCAATTTCTTTTTAATCTTGTATAGTTTTTCTGTTGCAAGTTCCAACTGAAAAAGAGTATTTTGCAATTTGGTAATTCCTGTATAACACAATGCGCCTTTCAATTTATGGCTGACAAGAAAAAGAGATTTATAATTTTTGGTCTCGTAGGCTTTTTTCAGATCATCCAGATATTCCGGAAGCTTTGCCATGAGAGTTTTCATTAAAAGCTTCATCAGCTTTTCATCACCGTGGGCTATTTTCTTTGCAAGATCCCAATCAATTAATGGCCTTTCGGTTATTTCTTGCTCGATTGGTGTTGACGTTGTTGCTTTTGCTCCAACTTTGGCTAGCGCTTTTGATTTTTGCATTAACCAAATAGCCAACATATCCTTTGCTTTATCAATATCTAATGGTTTCGTTAAAAAGTCATTCATTCCGGCAGCAAGACAGTTTTTTTTCATCGTTTCGTCTTGGTGAGCGGTTATCGCGATAATCGGAACCTTCTTGTCAATTTTTCTGATTTTTTTTGTCAGCTCTTCTCCTGTTATATCAGGCAATCCAACGTCTGTAAAAATTATGTCATAAGTATTTTCTTTAAATATTTGCATTAGCTCTTTGCCTGTTTCTGCAAGAGAAAACTTCATATGCAATTTTTCTTTAAATATATTTTGTGCTGAGCTCTGCGCGAGTTTATCGTCTTCTGCCAACAGTACTTTTTTGTTTCGTAATTCGCTAAAGTCGATGTTGGAAAAAGCACTTTTTACGGGGGTGATGTCATCTATTGCATTTGTATTTTTAAGTTCGCACGGAATAAGGCAAGTAAAAGTTGTTCCTTTGCCTTCCTTGCTTTCCAATTCGATTTTACCATTTAGCTCTTCAATAAATTGTTTGGTAATGCTAAGTCCAAGACCTGAGCCTGGGTAAAGCCCTTTATTCGATGGAGTACAGCGCACGAAGCGATCATAAACTTGATTTACTTTATCTTTAGGAATGCCAATGCCGCTGTCTGCAACAGTGATTTTTAAAATTAATTGATTGTCGTCAACCCATTTGTCCACAGACATGATAAGTTTAACAAATCCTTTGGGGGTGAACTTTACCGCGTTGCTTACAAGATTTAAGAACGAGCGAAACATGCGTGTTTTATCGCTAACAATTAATTTTGGTACGTCTTTTGCGCATTCTAAATGTAATTGTAATTTCTTGAGCTGTATAGTCGGTGCTTCAATTTCAACGATGCTCCTGACGAGGTCGTGAACATCAAATCGCGTAAGAATGATAGGAATTTGACCAGAACTGATTTTATCGAATTCTAAAACGTCATTAATTAAATCGAGCAATCTTGCTGAAGCATCAGCTACTTGTTTTAGTATTTTTTTTCGTTTTGGTTGCTTTTCTGTTTCTACAAGATTTTTAGTTATTTGCGATATGCCGGCAGCCGGAGTGCGCAAATCATGCTGCATGTTTTGAATAAACTTCGATTTTGCTTCGCTTGCAGCTTCCGCTTGTTCTTTGGCGATGCGGAGTTGTTCTTCGGCATTTTTACGGTCGGTTATATCTACAGAAATACCAACCAAACCAGTTGTCTCACCGTTAATGACTATAGGTTCTTTATGAGATAAATAAGTATGCTCCGAATTATCGGCCAGCTTAACAGTGTTTTCAAGTACTCTTCCAACCCCGGATTTTATAATTTCCAAATGCTCCTGATTTATTTCATCAGCAGTTTCTTTGCTCCAACCCAGAGTTTTTGCAAAATCATAAATGTCCTTACCAAGGCAACTTTCAACATCTTTACAACCAAAATTAACCGCTTGCGTCAGATTAGCCCCAATAATCTTTGTATCTTTATCTGTCCAGTATATGTGCGCAGGCAAAATATCAATAATTTTCTGTAACAATTCCGCTGGCTTTACAGTATTTTCTGTAACTTTTTTTTCCGATTCGAATTGCTCAACTCGTTTGCGATCAGTTATATCAAAAGAAATCCCCATTAAACCAGTTACTTCTCCATTAACAACTATAGGGTTTTTATAAGACAAGTAAGTATGCTCTAAACCATCAGCCAATATAAGAGTATTTTCAGTTATTTTCCCAACTCCGGTTTTTATGATTTCTATATCTTCCTGATGAATGGTATCGGCCATTTTTTTATTCCAACCAAGAATTTTTGCAAAATCATAAATATCCTTACCGAGGCAGCTTTCAACATCTTTACAACCAAAATTAATTGCAAGCGTTAGATTTGTGCCCATAATCTTTGCATCCTTGTCGGTCCAGTATATGTGTACAGGTAAGGTATCAACAATTTTTCTCAACAGATCTTCTGTTAATTTTATATTCATCTTCTAATAGTTGTTTTTTAAAAACTATAGTTATCACACCCGATAGGTGACATTTGAAAACGACGAGTGTATATCTTCAGCAGCTTTTATACCAGAATCTATTGCCGCTAAAACATTCGGTGAATTTACTGAACTACCGATAAAATAAGTATCTATTTCCTTATTATATTTCGGCGCTGTAAATCCTGCAGGTGATTCTAGTAATGGAATATTATTAGCCATACCAAACCGCCTGACATATTCAGCAGGAGATATAACATGACTCTCCACTATTGCAGCCCTAAAATTATGAATTCTAGATGCTATTTTAGTTATTACATATTCTCTAATTTTTTTAGCTTGCTCTTCAGTAAGCTCTTCTATACCTCGCGGAGTTGGCATATATGCTGTTACTGTATAGCAGCCGTTTTGTTCAGGTAAGCTATTAATGAAACAATGGAATCCGAATGAATCCGGAAGACTTCCGCCTAATCTTATTTCGCTCATCCGATATGTAAAGTTTTTAGGTAAAAAAGCCGTTGTATGAGTTCTGCGAAGGTACTTGCAACTGCTTTTGATAGCGAATAAAAGCGTAGTTAACGCCAAACCAGGGCGAGACTGCGGTGGATAATATTTCCAAGCATCAACGCTTGATATTACCAAATCGGATTGATATGCATTGCCATTTTTAGTTTTAATTAATTTACGACCATTCGGCAGTTTCTTAATTTCTTGACACTCATTGAGGAAGGCGACTTGCCCACCAAGTCGAAGAAACCTGTCTCGCATTTTATCTGTAACACTTGTCATTCCGCCAATAGGTATTCTAGGATACTGCATACTTTGAGCCATCATAACACGTAATAATCCCAGGTTTATATCCGGCCCTAATGTCGGATAAGAGAACGAAGCCTGCACTTCATTAGAAAATGCCGGATTAAGACCAAGCAATATAGATGATAACTGTTTGCCTGTTTCGCCATACAAAGACCTCCAAAAAAATTTGGCTGAACTTACAGGGTATGATAAAAAATGCCATACTGTTTTAAAATCAAACGGACTTCTTAGCGTCGTTCCATTTTCAAAAACACACTCATTCGATCTTGATGCAAATGAATGTTCTACACCCAATGTTTTTAGTGTTTGCTCAAATCCAATAGGTGGTTGATTGCACCCAACCTCGAATTCAAAGTTACCTATTTTAGCGGTATTACATGGACCACCCACTCTTTGCGATTTCTCCAAGAGTAACACAGGTTGATTTGGACAAAGTTGGAGCGACTTAATACCACAAGCAAGTCCTGCTGGACCAGCCCCAATAATTGTCAGATAAAAATTTCTTGGACTACTCACAAATGTTGATAATTGGTTTAAGTACATAGTAAATAAAGTAGTTAATATGGCGGGCAAGTACCGCGCAATAAATTTTAATATTCCGCATTTAGCAAATTATTACAATACATTTTAATTAGCTGGTCAATTGGTGTGGGTAATATTCCACCTTTTGCTAGCAATTCATAAGTAAACTTGTTTACGAACTGCGGCGTATGTTGATATATTTCTAAAGCTGTTAATTCATCGTATATCTTTTCACTGAGCAACGGAAAAAAAGAATATAAATAATTATCTTTTTTATTTTCTGGAAGATCCTTGATAACAAGCTGTAACCATGTTTTATAAGGCAGCAACTCTAAGTGAATCCCAAGTAGTTTAATTATTTCTTGGATAAAAACTGTACTACTTATGTTATCCGATGACTTTGGACAAAGATGATAAATTTTTCCGATTGAATCGTCGCGTTGTGACAAATAATAAATAGCTTTTGCCGTATAATCTACAGAAATAAATTCCTCTAATTGATCAACCAAGTTTGGATAAACACCCAAACGTAAGCACTCCTTTACGTAAGCATGCCAAAATTGCTGAGTTGATGTAGCTCCAGTTTCACTGTGGCATAATATTAAACCTGGACGATATATAGTAATTGGAACACCACGTTCTATTGCTTGCTGCATCAAATAATCGGCAACCCATTTACTTTGTACATAACCAATTTCATGCGTCAAACATGAAGCACTTTTGATTGTATCGGTAAATTCATCAATTTGTTTCAGACCTTTTTCAAAAAGATGTCTATAACTAAAAACAGATAATGTAGATATATAATGAATAGGAATAAGCTGATCAAAAGTAGCCAAACGCAATATTTCCTTAGAACCCAAAACATTTGCTGGTTTTAATGCAACATAAGGCTTGATAAAGCTTACATCGCTGGCTGCATGGTAAATCATATTTACGGTTCTACTCAACGATACAAATTGCTGTTCATCTAATCCAAAAAATGGTTTGGTAAGATCGCATGGAATAGCTTGTAATCGAGACGCATGTTTTACAAAATCGCAATCTATCTGGTATTTTTTTGCTGTTTCCTCAATTCGTTGTAAAGCAGCGTTTGTTTCCTTGGCTCGCACTAAACAATAAATAATTGCATCAGTATTATTAAGTAATTCATCTAGTAAAAAAGCACCTAAAAAACCAGTTGCCCCAGTAAGCAATATATTTCTCTTGGCAGATTGACGGCTATTAAAATTAGCATAATGCTGTTTGGTAAGAACTTCATTTATACAAGCTTCTTCTGAAAAATCGATAACTGTCTCCGCTTGTTCGGTTGTCAATGATTTAATATAATTCGCCATGCTTTTAATGGATGTATGCTCGTAAAACTTACCTACTCGCATATCGATATTAAAAGCTTTATTAACTTCTATGATAAAATTAATTATAGAAAATGAATCCATCCCGACATCAAAAAAATTGGTATCAGCTTCGATTTGGTTGATATTAAGTAAACGTCGCAAAATATCGTACAAAACACATTCATCATTAGTCCAGACAGCATCAATGGAGTTATTTATTACACTATCACTTTGATAGTGATCAAGCATTTGGTAGTCAGTTTTACCATTTAAATTTAATGGAATCTTAGACAGGAAAAAACACTTATTTGGTGAAACACCAGCTGGTAATTTCTTACGTAGATAAGATCTTAGCTCAGCTTCATTAAGTTTTTTGCCTGGCTTTAGTTGTGTATATACAGATAGAATGTCATTTTCAAACACAGCAGCACTAATAGCTATGTATTCATGTTCACTTAAGGCTATTTCAATCTCATCTAAACTGATGCGAATCCCATGGAATTTAATTTGTCGATCTTTTCTGCCAATATATTCTATATTGCCATCTTCCAGCATTCTTACAAAATCACCTGTTTTGTAAAGCCGTTTACCAGATATTTGCAGAAAACTTTTTGCGGTTTGCTCACTATTTCTATATTTGCGAGCTAATCCAGTACCTCCAATATACAATTCACCAATTTCTTGATTTTTAACCGGTTTTAAATCTGAGTCTAATATATACAATTCAGCATCACCTAATGATTTTCCAATAGGTACCCTAGCAGTATATTCGATTTTTTTATCTATCTTATAAGATGTTACTGCAACAGACGCCTCTGTCGGACCATAAATATTAAATAATATAAATCTATTTTTTAATTTATTAACAACACTAGGAGCGCATACTTCTCCCCCAGACATTATAACTTTTAAATGTGGAAAGGAAGCATCTTGCATTACTTTTAAAATAGAAGGTAATAAAATCACAATACTAATTCTATTATTATTAATCGTATCAATCATTGGCTGACCTGGAAGCTGATCTATTTTTTTAGTAATAACTAGGGTCCCACCTCTTAAGATTGGGATTCCTATTTCAGGAATGATTGCATCAAAACCTATAGAAGAAAACTGCAATAACCGTAGAGGCATTACATCTTCAGGTATAATGTTTGCCATTGCAATACATGTATTAATAAATCCCTTATGTTCAAGCTCAACTCCTTTCGGACGACCTGTAGAGCCAGATGTAAATAAAATATAAGCAATATCATCGAACGATATAGGTAGATCTAAATTATCTCCAGAGTAACGCGCCAACATCGCTTCATCATAACGAATAAACTTAACATTGGTATATCCACATAGCTCAGTTAATTCCATAGGATGTACAATAATGTGTGATAACTTAGTATCCTCGATAATAAAATTTATTCGATCAGAAGAAGCATTGACATCGATGGGCACACATATGGCACCACATTTCAATACACTCATTAAAATTATAGGTAGTTCGAGACTTCTATCTACATATAGTCCGACCGTCATTCCTTTCTCAATACCTAATTGTTGTAAATATCTAGCCAATTGGTTTGATCTTTTATTAAACTCTTTATAAGTGCAAAAGTTCTCGTAGTATATGATGGCTATCTCATTTGGAGTTAACTCTGATTGTTGCTCCAGTAATTGATGGAAGGTATGTACGGAGTGATTATTAAGTCTCTTATTTTTGATTAGTAAGTTTTCGTGTGCCATAGTTATTCTTAAATTATTACTTCTTTGATTGTAGAATCTTATAGACGATTACACATCCAATTTTTAGCTGGCGAGCAATAGTGGACGAAGCTGATTTTTGTTCTTTCAATTTAAATTTTGATCCTTTTTTTAGTAATTCACTAAGTTGTTACATAACTCATCGATTTTTGAATACGTGGTAGCTTTAATGGATTGTTGACAGTTTTCCAGTATCATAATGTCTCATAAACTTCCAAAACCTCGGTTATTTCAGTACAAACAACATTATATAATTCTTTGATATCCGCTACTTTCACTTTTTTTGGTTTAGTAGCAGCGCACAAGTTAGAAGCAGCAACTCTAAGTTTTGATGCACCAGAGTAAGTCGCAGCTCCACGGAGTTTATGGCTTAAATCATACAAAGTTGTAATGTCGGTTTTCCTAAAAGCTGATTTTAGATCTTGCAAGTACTTTGGCAGTATCTCAGCAAAAACCTGCCATAGTTGTTTTGCTATATCTTCCCTGCCGTTTAAGATTTTTTTACATAATTCAAAATCTATGATTTGATTATCATTAGAAATAGTATAGTCTAAAATATTCGAATCAACATCGATGTTTTTTTCTTTTAGTAACCATCTATGTAAAACCGCTTTTGCCTTTTGTATGTTCAAAGGTTTAGCTAAAAGGTCATTCATGCCAACGCTTCGGCAAATGTCGCGGATGAGTGCTTTGTCATGAGCCGTTAAAGCAACAATAGGTGTTTCTTTATTTGTTTTACGTATAGCTAAGGTTACATCAGAGCCAATGATATCAGGAAGTCCTAAGTCCATAAAAATCAGATCGTAATTATTTTCCCTGACCATTTTTAAAGCTTCTTCTCCAGTTTTTGCTAAAGAAAAATTAGTATGTAAATTGTCTGCAAGAATTATTCGCGAAGACATTTGAGCTATTTCGTCATCTTCAACTAACAATATTTTTTTGTCAGAGAAATCGGTTTTTGTATCAAACTGAGGCAGGGAAGGTGTATATATATTTTCATTTTTTGTGGGAATCTCTTGTCTAAAAATATTGTCATAATTTGTAATATCCAAAAGCGATATAGTGCAAGGCAGCAAACAAGTGAAAATTGTACCTTTCCCTGCAGAACTTTCAACCTCGATTTCACCTTTAAGGTCTTCAATGAATTGCTTAGTGATACTTAAGCCTAAACCAGAGCCCGGGTACATCCCTTTATTAGTTGGTGTAGCCCGTTCAAAGCGTTCATAAATTCTATGTTGCATATGCAAAGGAATGCCAATGCCGGTGTCAGAAACAGCTATTTTTAAAATGCAATGTTGGTTATCTATTTGTTTTGCAATGCTCAGAGATAATTTTACGTGTCCTTCATTGGTAAATTTTAATGCATTACCAATAAGGTTTAAAAAAATACGGAAAATACGGTTTTTGTCGCTAATAACATGTTGCGGAACATCTTTAGCGATTTCCAGTTGTAAATCTAGTTTCTTGTTAAGCGCAACAGCTGTTTCAAGCTCGATAATGTTGTTTGCGATGCCATATAAATCAACTTTTTGTGCTAAAACCTGTATTTCATGCGAAGTTATTTTATCAAAAGACGCAATTTNNTTTAGCAAATCCAAAAGTCTTTGCGAAGCATTGGCGAGCTTTTGCAGAGTTTCTTTTTGTTCGAGATTGTTTTCCTTAACAGCTAAGTTATAAAGCATTTGCGTGACTCCCGATGCCGGAGTGCGCAAATCGTGTTCCATGTTTTGGATAAATTGAGTTTTGATTTCGTTTGCAAGTTCTGCAGCTTCTTTGGCAGCGCGCATTTTAATTAGTTCTTCTTCGACTCGTTTGCGATCCGTTATATCTACAGAAATGCCAACAAAGCCGGTCGTTTCATCACCAATAATCAGAGGTTCTTTATAAGATAAATAAGTATGCTCTAAACCATCAGCTAATTTAAAAGTACTTTCAACTGTTTTCCCAACTCCGGTTCTTATAATTTCCAGATGTTCCTTATGCAAGCTATCAGCAGTCTCTTTGCTCCAACCAAGAATTTTAGCAAAGTCATAAGTATCTTTGCCAAGACAACTTTCAACATCTTTACAACCAAAATTAATTGCTTGCGTTAGATTAGCGCCAACAATCTTTGTATCTTTGTCGGTCCAATATATATGGGCAGGTAAGATATTAATGATTTTTCTTAGCAGATCTTTTGTCAATTTCATAATCATCCTGTATTTAGTGGACGCAGCTGATTTTTGTTCTGGGAGTTAAGACCGATTATCTTAACGACGTTATCATTACACCCTAAAGTTATGCAATTTCTATTTAGCCAATAAATATTATTTGGCATGCAACTAATTATTATATTTGTATTTATTTGTCTATTATTATATGGATTTTTCTACTGTTTTACTACCTGTATTTCGTAAATGCTTTTCTCGTTTTCCAAAAAGTTAGTTGCATTTTTTTATAACAATGAGTTTCGCAGCTGATACTTGAGGTTTTTATATCATGCGAATAGGATGGTTATAGGATTTGTTTTAGCCTTTTGTAGACCTCACCATCATTACGCTTACCGATTAACGATATTAGTAAAATATCATTTTCCACGCGGTAAACTATGCGATATTCTCCAACACTAACCCTGTGATAATTAGGGTAACCTGCTAGTACTTTCGAGTCTTGTGGAAAGGGGGTAACTTGTAATGATTGTAATTTGGTTTTTAGCTGCAAGGCTTGCTTTGGCGGCAGTCGTTTTAAAAACTTATATGATTGCTTAGTGATTTGTATTTTTAGCGCCATGTGAGGACACGTAAGGAACAGAATTATTTGCCTTTGGGTGATCCAAGATGAGCCAAGAAATCAGCGCTTTCGTTTGTATCAAGCCATCCTTCTTTTTCTGCTTTCATAGCTTTTAGCGCCAATAACTCATCCTCGAGCTTTTCATAATGTGAGAAATCCTGTAGAGATAATACGATAGCAACTGGTCGCCCATTTTTCTTGATAGTTACTGGTTGACGTTGAGCCATATCTAGCAATAACCCAAAATGAGTTTTTGCTTCTTTTGCATTAAGTATATTTTCCATTTTTTCACCTAAGTTATAAAGTAATCACTATAACCACAATGATTATTATAGTCGTAAAAATCACAGAATGCCAATTTTATTGTAGTTGGCTTGAGAAAATATTTTTATAATAAGGAATAGTTGTTATAAAACAAATAGTTAAACGCATGAACAAGTTAGCTCTAGGTCCTATGATCGTTAAGGAGCTTTGGAGCTAATCTAAATTATTGTTTACTATTACTCGATCTGTTACTACTCGCCCCACTTATTCATATGAATGCGTTCCTTCTTGAACCGCTCCCGCACTTCCTGTTGGGCAGCGTCCGTATAACCAAATGGCACCAGGCTAAATGGAATAACGCTTTCGGGAAGCTCAAATAAGCTTTTGATCGCTTGAACTCGTTCTTTGGTGGGATAAATTCCAAGCCAAACCCCGCCTAGACCCAAAGTTCTTATTGCAAGCAAAATGTTTTGTGTTGCAGCCGATAAATCCTGAACCCAGAATTCACGGTATTTTTCTTTACTAGTATCAATGCAAACCAAGATTGCCGCTGGCGCTTGTTGGCACATGAGGGCATGAGGATGTGCCATAACGATGCTATCCAGTAACTTGCGATTATTGATAACGAGAAATTGCCATGGCTGTTCATTGGCGGCAGATGGCGCGCTCATCGCGGCATTTAAAATATTGTTTATAACATCTTCAGGTACTGACTGTGGTGTGAATTTGCGAACACTACGTCTTGTGAGAATTACTTTTAGTGCGTCCATATTTATTTGCTCTCAAAAAAGTCGAATTGATAGTATTTAGAAGTATCTTATTTAAAGCTAATACAATTCTATTACGAATTACCATTTCCTTCTACCAAATTTTTAGTAGCCAGTAGAGCAAAATATTTTTCCTTTTCTTTCAATCTATTAAATCCTTTTAATCTTAATAAATTATAAAAATTTGTATAAAATCATTAGTTTAATGTGATTTGCGTAATAAATTTAATGTTTTTTTAATAAAACTGCAATTTTTACTGGCTTTTTGCTTGCTTACCTTATAAAATGTCTCAACCTTTTTATATAAAAGAGGAGGAATTATGCCAAGACAATTATATAAAATAATAACATCGTTTGTTTTTTTGTTTTCTCTTCTCCAGCTAAGTGGTTGCGAAACGGTAGGTACTACTTCGCCTGAAAAAGCTGCTACTAAAATTCCTGGAGCAATTCCCAAAGATGAGCCTTTGAGTAAATCTGGTAATCAGAATTACGTAATCAATGGGCATAAGTACTATGTTTTAAATAGTTCCAAAGGGTATCATAAAACCGGGGACGCTTCCTGGTATGGCGCCCAGTTTCATGGCAGGCGTACCTCAAATAGAGAAAGGTTCAATCTAAACGGTATGACCGCAGCAAGCAAGGAATTACCTTTGCCGACTTACATTAAAGTGAAGAACTTGGAGAATGGCAAAGAGGTAATTGTAAAGGTCAACGACCGCGGCCCATTTGTTGGGGATCGAATTTTAGACCTATCTTATGCTGCAGCCAAACAGCTTGGCTTTACGGGACAAGGCGTAACCAAAGTTGACATTGTTGCTTTGGATCCAAAACTGTACAAGCAATATGCCGAAAACATGAAGAGAAGTACTGTCAAGAATGGATCAGCGAAAAGAGCAAAATCCTCATCGACAAAGTCTTCGGTAAAATCCAGCAAAACCAAAAAATCTAAGAAAAATCATAAGATAGCGCAAGTAGCGTAAAGGTTTAACCTTTATCTTCTTGATGTTTCAGTGTTCTTAGTTTATTAAATTTCTTTAGCACACGTGATACGGAAGTGCACTGTTTCCAAAATTTCTCTTTTATAAATCTTGGAAGTAGCCATGCAGGTGGCAAGACTACAACCCCTGCCGGGTTAAAGTCTGGATGCCAATGAATAGCCAAACTTTTGCGGATTATAATACTAAGTGTGGGCAAGCCAACATTGGACGCTAAATGTCCAATTCCTGAATCGTTACCAATGAAATATCCTGATTCATAAAGCCAGGCAGCAACATCACTCAAAGAGGCAAAATTTGGTAATGTTTCCTCGGGAAGTTTAGCGTTGTCATATACTATCTTCTCCCAGACAGGTCTTTCCCCCGGGCTTACTATGAAATGAGGCGTAAAGCCCCTATCAATCAGCATTTTTGATAGTTGAACAAACTTTTTTTCTGGCCAGTTTCTTAGAACTGCTGTGCTTGTTGGATGAAGCATTACTCGTTTATCGTGCCTGTCAGCAATGAGTCCCCGCAAGGGAGTTATATTGTTCCCGCGAACAACGTCATTTAATCCCAACTGAACTTTACAAGTTATTGTTTGCAAGTCTATTTCAGAAAGCAAAAGCCGGAACAATGATTCGTGATATAAAACAACTGAATGCGGATGCCATGATTCTATGGCTTTTGAAATTGCCCGCTCGTGCATGTGTAAAACTGTTGGGTATTGGGCTAACTTTGGCTGCTCTTCGACCTTGATCGCTGGAAATATAGACATCGAGGGAAACCAGTCGCGCAAAGAATAGGCATAATCGCCAAAAACATCTACTTTGTAGCCATTGCGAATCAGGTTATTTACCGTTACAAGTCCGATCAGAGAGTCGCCTAAATTTGGCGAGTTTATATAAGCGATGAGTTCGTTTTTATCTAAAGGGCGCTTCAGCAGCCTTGGCGGTTTGGCAAGATATTCTTCAAGTTGTTTTTGCGTTTTTTTATTCACGGCAAGGCCAGAATTTAAGCAATGCATTGATTAAAATAATAAGCGGAATGGCGAAGAAAACTCCCCAAAAGCCTCCCAAACTGCCAAATATCAATATTCCTAAAATAATTGCAACCGGATGCAGCTCCAGGACGCCAGAAAATAGCATTGGCACCAAAACGTTGGCATCTAAAGTTATGATAATTGCATATACCCCTAATAAATAAAGGAACTGCGAGCCCGTGCCGAAATCAAGATAACCAACAATAATTATTGGAATGGTTGCAATTACGACACCAACATAAGGAATGATTACAGAAATGCCAACCAGTACTCCAAGCAGAGCAGAATAGGACAATCCTAACAATGCAAAAGCAACTGTCGTAACTAGTGTGACAATTAACATTTCTATTATTTTACCTTTAATAAAGCTTCCCATTTTCAGGTCTACTTCAGTCCATATTTTAGTCAATGAAGTTCGTTGTTTTGGCAGAAATCTTTTGCTCCAATCGAGAATTACTTTGCTGTCATTCAAGAAAAAAAACACTAACAAGGGAACCAGCACCAAGTAAATCGTTGCGGTAACTATACTTGTTATTGAAGCTAGAGAAAAAGACCACATGAACTTTCCAATGTTGGCAAATTCTCCGCGCAAGCTCATTACAAACTGTTGCATTTGTTCAATCGACGCTATTTGCGGGAATTGTTTGTTTAATTCTAAGAGAATGTTTTGGCTTTTTGCCATAAGCTCTGGAACTGAATTGAAAAGGGTTACAAGCTGTTGCCAAAGAAGCGGAATTAACCAAAAAGCAAGCCAAAAGAATAACCCCAAAAATATAATAAATACGATGCAGACGGCAAGAAGATGCGGGATTTTTATAGCTTCCAGTTTTTTAACTATCGGCAATAGCATATAGGCAAAAATTATGCTTGCGATGAGAGGCGCGAAAATGCCGCCTAGAAAGTGTATGGTGGCGATAAAAACAATAACAATCACCATTATTGTCAAAGCTTCAGCGCTAGAAAGATAACGTCTAAACCAACTTGTTAATACATTGCTCATATATTTATTTTTACTCTTTTTAGTCCTTTAGAAAAAAACTGTATAATAGTATTCACTTTGTAATGTACAAAGTAGTATTTATAAATATTATTAATGAAAATTTATGCATTGTATAGTAAAAAAATTAATTTATTTTTTCTCTTTAATTTTGCTTTGTATGGCGGATGTAAGCTTTGCTTATGAGTTGCCGGATCTTGGTGATCCGAGCACTAACATCATCTCAAATAAACAAGAGACCGAACTTGGCAAGCAATTTATGAAAAAATTGAGCCAGGAGGTCACTATAGAAGACGATCCTCTTTTGAATGATTACATTCAATCTTTAGGCAATCGCCTGGTAGCGCATACAACCGGCAAAGGACGTAAAATTCATTTTTTCATTGTTGATGAAAGAGCTATCAATGCTTTTTCAATTCCAGGCGGTTACATTGGTCTTAACAGCGGCACTATTTTGGAAACCAAATCAGAAAGTGAACTTGCCGCCGTGTTAGCACATGAAGTTGCGCACACAACGCAGCATCACTTGGAGCAAAACATCGCGAAAGCCAAGCAGTTAAATGTGCCCGTGATGGCAGCTATTTTGGCATCCATTCTTGTCGGAACAACAACTCATGGTGCATCTTCTAACAATGCCGCGTCTGCAGTTGCCATGTCGACAATGGCCGGCGGCACTCAATCGATGCTTAACTTCTCCCGCGAGCACGAAGCTGAAGCAGATCAAATTGCCATGAAAACTTTATACAGCGCCGGTTTTGATCCTTCCGCTATGCCGTCATTTTTTTCCAAAATGATGGCAATGGAAAGCGGCGATAATCCGCCAGCTTATCTTCTGACCCATCCTTTAACAGGCCAACGTTTAGCCGATGCTGAAAATCGCAGTTTTCAATATCCAAAAGTAAAAGTCGGATCGAGTAAAAGCTACTATTTAATGCAAGCGCGCGTTGCGGTTTTAACGTCACAAACTCAACCGGCGATTGATTATTTCAAAAATCAAGTTCTGAATAATGGTTCTAATTTTGCAGCACTTTACGGATATTCTCTGGCGTTAGAAAAAAACAGGCAATTTGATCTTGCGCAAAATAATTTAGAATCCTTAACAAAAGACGATCCGCGAGAAGTGATTTATTCCATGGCTTTGGCGGAAGTTTTAATTAAAAAACATGATTTTGAGCAAGCCGTGTCGATATTAAAAAAAGCCTATGCAGAAAAACCAAATTACTATCCTCTTGATTTGCAATATGCAGAAAGTTTGATTGCGGCAGGGCAAATAGATGCAGCAAAGGGAATTCTTAACAAGCTTATCCAAAAATATCCCAACGACACGAAACTTTATGATTTGCTGGCGCAAACGGAATTTAAAGGCGGTCAGGAAGGCTATGCTTATTACACAAAAGCAAAGTCATTAGAGGCTGAGGGCGATAATAAAGGCGCCATAGTTTTATTGCAAAAAGGTTTGGAGCTGCCAAATTTAAGTATCAATTCAAAAGCCATGTTGCAGTCAGAGCTTGCGAGAGTAAAAGCGCTGCTGGCGGACTCTAAAGATTAATGAACTTCA
>PLMI01000052.1 GCA_003142435.1 Coxiellaceae bacterium
TTTGATTTTGCAACTTAATGTGAATTTCGCCAAGTTATTTTACGAAATGGCTCGCCCTCATCCTTCGGGCTGCGCTTTACTTTCGTTAAACAACCTGGCTCAATTCACGCGTTGCAAAATCCGTGCCACAAATATGATAAGGTCAAATTTTGCTATTTTTCAAAAAAAATGTGGCTGAAATTTAAGCCAAAATATGCAAGCTTTGAAAGGCACCTAGGGCCTATTGACATTTCGCTAAGCTGAGTTGTAATTCATCGATTTTTGAGCACCGTAGCGCAGCATATGTTGAAAATATGTGAGCAACGGAGCACAGAAAATCGATGAATTACNNGATTAGTAGAAATGTCAACAGGCTCTACATTATGTTTTCAAAAAATTTTTTTACCCCATTAAACCAATTTTGCGTACGAGGGCTATGCTCTTTATTGTCTTTTTCTAACGCTTCCTCAAATTTACGTAAAATTTCCCTTTGTTCGTTGTTTAATTTTACCGGAGTTTCGACTACGATGGTACAAAATAAATCACCAACGCTAACATTTAATCCTTTAATTCCTTTGCCGCGCAAACGCAAAACTTTGCCACTTTGTGTTTCCGGAGGAATTTTCAACATCACTTTACCCTCAATTGTGGGAATTTCAATTTCACCGCCTAAAGCAGCTGTAACAAAACTTAGCGGAACATCGCACAAGAGATTGTTTTCTTCACGCNNATCGTGCGGTTTTACTTGAATTTCCACGTAAAGATCGCCTGGCTGTCCACCATGAACACCAGCCTCGCCCTCTCTTGCTAATCTAATTCTATCTCCAGTATCAACACCCACAGGAACTTTAACCAATAAAGTTTTCACTTCGTGAACTCTGCCCTGACCATGACAGTTAGGGCAAGGATTGGAAATGATCTTGCCTTGCCCGTGACAGGCATGGCATGTTTGCTGAATCGTAAAAAAACCTTGCTGCATGTAAACTTGCCCGGTACCACCGCAAGTTTTACAGATTTCTGAACTAGTCCCTTTTTTTGCTCCGGAACCTTTGCATTCATCGCACGTTCGCCAACTGGGAACGGATATTTTCTTTTCCGCGCCAAAAAACGCTTCTTCTAATGTTATAACTAATCTATAACCTAAATCAGCTCCACGCTGATTTGTACTTCGCCTTGCACCAGCGCGCCCTCCACTTCGTCCAAAAACACCCTCGAAAATATTGCCAAGAATATCTCCCATATCTCCCATATTGCCAAAATCAAATCCTTGCGGCTGAGCTCCAGGACCACCGAACCCTTGAGCTCCTGCCATGCCTTCGTGGCCAAAACGATCGTACATGGCTCGCTTTTTGCTATCAGAAAGCACTTCATACGCCTCCTTTATTTCTTTGAATTTTTCCTCAGAAGATTTATCTCCGGGATTGCGATCAGGATGATACTTCATCGCTAAACGGCGATATGCTTTTTTGATTTCATCTTCAGTAGCTGTTTTCGAAACGCCTAGAGATTCGTAGTAGTCTTTCTTTGCCATTATACCCTTCGCATTTTGGTNNGTTCGCGACAGTCATGTATGTAAATATACACTCCTGTCGCTCTCTCCTCGCCGCCTAGCGTAAATTCCAAACTGCTCGGGTATATCGCACCAACCCTAAGATCCTGTTTGCGAAGAGTATAGAAGCCTGTTTATTTATCTTTTACTTCTTCAAACTCTGCATCTACTACATTTTCCTTTTTGCCGCTTTCTTCTGAAGACGAAGCGCCACCTTCTGCACCGCCGGCACTTCCAGAAGTTCCACCTTCAGCTGAACCAGAAGTACCGCCAGCAGCACCAGAAGCGCCACCACCTTCCTGCGCTTTTTTCGCGTAAATGCGTTCAGCCATTTTCGACGCAGCTTCTTCTAATTCTTTCGTCTTAGATTCAATTGCATCTTTATCGTCACCTTTAACAACTTCTTTCAAGGCTTCAATTGCAGATTCTATCTTGCTCTTTTCATCAGCTTGAACTTCTGCCCCTAAATCCTTTAACGATTTTGTCGTGCCGTGAATTAAACTATCGGCATGATTACGTGCATTCACTAACTCATGGAACTTGCGGTCAGATTCTTTGTTTTCTTCTGCATCTTTAACCATGCGTTTGATTTCATCCTCCGACAAACCGGAAGATGCTTTAATCACTATCGACTGCGCTTTGCCTGTGGCTTTGTCTTTTGCCGAAACATGTAATATGCCATTAGCATCGATATCAAAAGTAACTTCAATTTGCGGGATTCCTCTAGGCGCTGCCGGAATATCTGCTAAATCAAAGCGCCCTAAAGATTTATTATGCGCCGCCATTTCTCTTTCACCTTGTAAAACATGAATTGTAACTGCTGTTTGATAATCGGCTGCAGTTGAAAAAATCTGAGAAGTTTTCGTGGGAATTGTCGTGTTTTTCTCGATCAATTTCGTCATAACTCCGCCCATGGTTTCAATGCCAAGTGAGAGCGGCGTTACGTCAAGCAGCAACAAATCTTTTACCTCTCCCGCCAAAACACCGCCTTGAATTGCAGCGCCAATTGCTACAGCCTCATCCGGATTTACATCATGACGAGGTTCTTTGCCAAAAATATTTTTCACCATGTCTTGCACTTTTGGCATTCTGGTTTGTCCGCCGACTAAAATGACTTCGTCTATTTGCTCCGGTTTTAAACCAGCGTCTTTCAAAGCAATTCGGCAAGGTTCAATGGTACGATCCAAAATATCTTCAACCAAAGACTCTAGCTTAGATCTTGTAAGCTTTATGTTCAAATGCTTTGGACCTGCTGAATCAGCGGTAATATAAGGTAAATTGACATCGGTTTGTTGCGATGAAGACAATTCAATCTTTGCTTTTTCAGCGGCTTCTTTCAAGCGCTGTAAAGCCAAAGGATCATTGCGCAAATCAATGCCCTGATCTTTTTTGAATTCAGTAACTAGGTAATCAATTAAACGCAAATCTAAATCTTCACCGCCCAAGAAAGTGTCGCCATTTGTTGATAACACTTCAAATTGATGTTCGCCATCTACTTCAGCGATTTCAATAATAGAAATATCGAATGTACCGCCACCAAGATCGTAAACTGCGATTTTGGCATTTCCCCTCTTTTTATCCATGCCGTAAGCTAAAGCAGCAGCTGTTGGTTCATTGATAATTCTTTTTACTTCGAGGCCTGCAATTCTACCGGCATCTTTTGTTGCTTGACGCTGTGAATCGTTAAAGTATGCTGGAACTGTAATTACAGCCTCTTTAACTTCATCACCCAAATAAGCTTCAGCAGTTTTTTTCATTTTAATTAAAACTTCCGCTGAAATTTGCGGCGGCGCCACTTTTTTGTCATGTACACTTATCCAAGCATCACCATTGTCTGCTTTGACAATTTGATAAGGAACAATTTTTATATCCCGCTGTGTCATAGGTTCGTCAAATTTGCGACCTATTAAACGTTTAATTGCATATAAAGTATTTTTAGGATTAGTCACTGCCTGGCGTTTAGCAGAATCGCCAACTAAAATTTCACCATCGTCTTTATATGCCACGACAGAAGGAGTCGTGCGACTACCTTCGCTATTTTCGATGACGCGAACTTTGTTGCCAGCCTCTAAAACAGCCACGCATGAATTAGTTGTCCCTAAGTCAATACCAATAATTCTAGCCATATTTTGCTTGCCTCATTTTAAATTTTTGCTGAAAATTTTGTTCTTTAAAAAATAAAAGAACTAATTATTGATATTTATATGGGGAACAAAAAAGAAAATTTCAAGAACTAAAGCGGCAAAAAAGATTCATTAGTAAAAAAAATTGCTATTTTTGATAACATATTGATTTTGTTGGTATTTTTCATTACATTGTTAGTTGCGGCGATGTTGAATAAATCGCCATCTATATCCGTACACGTACAAAATACAATACGACATGACAATAGAAAACGACTAATTGTCATAAACTCTGACATTTAGGACAGAAAACTGTACTTCTCCCTCCCATACGAATTTCCTGCAAAAGACTAACACAATTTATACACGGCAACCCACTGCGCCCGTAAACCTGTAACTCATTCTGAAAATAGCCAGTTTTTCCATCGCTTGTAATGTAATCGCGAATAGTTGTTCCGCCTTTTTTGATTGCGTTTTTTAAAATGATTTTTATTGATTTTACTAAGAGCTCGCTTTCAACTAATGTAAGATTTTGTGAACTTTTCTGGGGATGGATTTTTGCTAAAAACAAAGCTTCATTAGCGTAAATATTACCGACGCCTACAACAACTTTACTATTCATCAAAAATTGTTTAACTGCAACTTTACGATTTCTTGATTTGGAAAATAAATACTTTCCTGTGAAATTTGTTGATAATGGTTCAGGTCCTAAAAACTTTAAAAGTTTATGTTGTTTTGGATCTAGCGAAGTCCACAATAATGAACCAAATCTTCTCGGATCTATAAAACACAAAGACTTGCCATCGGCAAAAATAATAGTTACATGTTCGTGTTTACCTATTTCGTGATCCTTAGGTAAAATTTGTAATCTTCCCGACATCCCCAAATGCAAAATTAAAGCTCCATTTTGAGTGTTTAAAAGCAAATATTTGCCCCGTCTTGTAACATTTAGAAAAATATTATTCAGTAATTTTGTCCGAATGTTTTTCGGAATAGGCCATCGCAACTGATATTGACGAATGATAACGTCAAGTATAGGAATATTTAGAATTTGCTTTTTAATACCGCAAAGAATGGTTTCTACTTCTGGCAGCTCTGGCATGAAAAAATGTGATAACCCTTAATAAAGGGGGAACTAGCTTTTGATTTTCGCTTCTTTGAATTCAACATGTTTGCGCACAACCGGATCATATTTCATAATCACAAGCTTCTCGGCTTTTCCACCCGTAGCGCTTTTTGGATTTCTTCTGGTAGTGTAATAAAAACCGGTACCGGCTGTGGATTCCAACTTAATTTTGTAGTCTTTTTTTGCCATAATTATTACCTTTAATTACATTAATTACTTGTCTTTCACTATCGCTGCTTTGTATTTTCCAATATTATGCAATACCGTTTCAATACCAAGCTTATCGATTATACGCAGCCCTTTTCGGGATACTCTTAGTTTGATAAAAAGCTTTAAATTTTCCACCCAAAAACGCCGTTTTTGTAAATTAGGCTCAAAACGTTTTTTCGTTTTGTTATTAGCATGAGAAACATTGTTTCCAACTAAAGGACTTTTGCCAGTAACGTGGCATACTCTAGACATACAATTCTCCAAACAATTAAAACACAATTCGCGCAACTGCGATTAAAGATTCTAATTTATACCAAAAAACACTGTAATTTTCAAGTGGTAAGAAAGTTTGGCGGTATCTCAGTTTAAAATTATAGTCCGGCACTGCCATTCCATTTATGGTTTTCTGCGACGGCGGATAAAATCTGTCCTTATTCCCACTTGTTTCTGCTTTTCCAAGGAGCTATAATCTCTGTAATTTTTGTATTTTTAATACTTTAATTCTTGACAAAATGACGAGAAAATAATGACCACTACAGTACAAGACAAATACCAATCTTTAATAGAAAAGGCCCAGAAAGCCTTTTCTAAATATGATTTTTCTAAAACGGTTCAAATTAGAGTAGGTTCTGCAACTTGCGAAAATGCCGCAGGATCGCACAACGTTGCCGAAGAATTCCGTAAAAATATTGAGTCATCTGGAAGAAAAGACATCTACCTAAGACCGGTTGGCTGCACAGGGCGCTGCAGCTGCGAACCAATAGTCACGGTCGTTATGCCTGGGGAAAAAATGGTAGTTTATCAAAAAGTCGATACAAAGGCTGCCCATGAGATTTTCGTTTCCCATATTCAAGGGGGGAAAATAGCTGAAAAATATTTATTGCCTCAATCTTGCCCTCCAGGAGACATTTTAAAGCATTCTCTCAGCCAGGAATTACTCGCCAAAGAGCCAATAACAAAAGAGTTTTTTGATTTATATGGCGATGTGCCATTTTTCAACTGCCAAAGCCGCATTGCATTACGTAATACAGGAATAATTGACCCGGAGAGCATTGACGAATATCTATTGCACCATGGCTTTTTGGCCTTGACGCAAGTATTGGAAAAAAATGATCCTGAAGGGGTAATAAACCAAATACTGGCTTCTAAACTACGCGGCAGAGGCGGCGCAGGATTCCCAACGGGGAAAAAGTGGCAATTTGCCCGCGGCAATGAAGAAAAAACGCGTTATATTATTTGTAATGCTGATGAAGGAGATCCGGGAGCCTTTATGGATCGAAGTGTATTAGAATCCGACCCATTTAGCGTTATTGAAGGTTTGATGATTGGCGGTTTTGCAATCGGCGCACAAAAAGGGTTTTTCTACATTCGCGCTGAATACCCGCTTGCCGTTGACAGAGTGCAAAAGGCTATCGATAAATGTCATGAATGCGGCATTTTAGGTAACAATATTCTTGGATCCAACTTTAGTTTCGATATTGAAATTCGCTTTGGCGCCGGAGCATTTGTGTGTGGCGAAGAGACTTCTTTAATTAACTCCATCGAAGGTGAAAGAGGCCAGCCGCGTCTGCGTCCTCCCTACCCTGCAATTAAAGGCTTATGGGGCAAGCCCACAGTCATCAACAACGTTGAAACGCTTGCCAATGTTCCCGCTATCCTTGTTATGGGAGGCGATACTTTTGCCAAAATAGGCACGGAAAAAAGCGGCGGCACAAAAGTTTTTGCTCTTGCAGGAAAAATTAATCACCTGGGATTAGTAGAAGTGCCAATGGGAATGACTTTACGTCAAATAGTGTTCGATATAGGCGGCGGAATTCCCAACGGCAAAAAAATTAAAGCTGTACAAACGGGAGGTCCTGCTGGCGGTTTTATTCCAGAACCATTGCTCGATACCCCCGTAGATTATGATACTTTGATGCAGTTAGGCTCAATTATGGGCAGCGGAGGAATGATCGTAATCGATGAAGATGATTGCGCCGTTGATGTTGCCAAATTTTATCTTACTTTTATGCACGATGAATCGTGCGGAAAATGCACCCCTTGTCGCGAAGGTACGCTTAGAATGCTGAAAATTTTAGAAAAGATAACAACAGGGAAAGGCACAATAGAGGACCTAAAGCACCTCGAACGTTTAGCAAAGCTTGTCGGTAAAACATCTCTCTGTGGCCTTGGAAAAGCAGCACCAAATCCAATTTTAGCCACATTGAAATATTTCCACGATGAGTATGTGGCACACGTAGTTGATAAAAAATGTCCAGCAAAAAAGTGTACTGCATTAATACACTACGAAATCAATCCGGCTAAATGCGTCGGTTGTCATGCATGCGCTAAAGTTTGTCCGGTAACATGTATTTCAGGCGAACGTTTAAAAACACATGTAATCGATCAGAACCGCTGCATTAAATGCGGCAGTTGTTTCAGGGTCTGCCGATTTAGCGCAGTTGATAAAAGTTAATTACATTAAGGTGAAAAAATAATGGCTGATCAAAAGACAAAATTAGTAAATATTACCATTGATGATCAAAAACTCTCGGTTCCAGCAGGAACTATGATTATGAATGCAGCTGAAACTTTGGGCATTCACATTCCAAGGCTTTGTTACCACCCCAAATTAAGCCTGCTTGGCTCCTGCAGAGTATGTATAGTTAAAATAAAAAATAACGATACAATGGTTACTTCATGTAGTACTGAAGTTTCTGAAGGAATGGATATTCAAACAAACTCTCCAGAATTGCGTGAAGCGCGCAGAGATATCGTTGAATTGATAATGGATAATCATCCAATGGAATGTCAGACTTGTGAACGCGACACACAATGCGAGCTGCAAAATCTTGCCTATACTACAGGCGTTCGTGAGCGTTTATTTGCCGGCAAACGCAAACGTCATCCTCTTGAACACTCAAGCGTATCCGTTGTGCGCGATTCAGAAAAATGTGTTTTATGCGGACGTTGTTATCGCGTCTGCAGTGAAGTTCAAGGCGTTTATAATTTAAGCCAACAGAATCGTGGTTTTGCAACTGTTGTAACCCCTGCTTTTGGAGCCAACATGGATGATTCAGTTTGCATCCAATGCGGCCNNTTGGCGTGCTTTAAATGATTCGACAAAACACGTTATTGTGCAAACAGCTCCGGCGATTCGTGCAACTATTGGTGAAGGTTTTGGTTTAGAACCAGGTACTCCATGCACGGGCAAGATGGTAACTGCGCTTAGAAAATTAGGATTTAAACACGTATTTGACACGGATTTTACTGCTGATTTGACCATAATGGAAGAAGCTCATGAGCTACTTCACCGCATCAAAGACGGCGGCGTAATGCCGCTTATAACTTCATGCTCTCCGGGTTGGATTAACTTTGTCGAAGGCTTTTATCCTGAACTATTACCTAACGTATCGACTTGCAGATCGCCAATGACAATGATGTCAGTCTTATGCAAAACATATTATGCGAAAAAGATGGGAGTCGATCCCAAAGACATTTTCGTTGTCGCAGTAATGCCATGCGTCGCTAAAAAATTTGAAATGGAACGTCCGGAACATTATCTAGATGGCATTAAATTAACTGATGCTGTTTTAACAACGCGCGAACTCAATTGGATGATAAGATCATACGGTATTGACTTTGTAAATCTTCCCGATGGTGAATTCGATTCTCCACTCGGTGAATCAACAGGCGCTGCAGCAATATTCGGAACAACTGGCGGCGTCATGGAAGCAGCTTTAAGAACCACTGCTGAGTGGTACTTAGGAAAACCTTTAGAGAAAGTTGAATTTGAAGGTGTTAGAGCTGTGGAAGGATTACGCGAGGAAACGCTCAAAATTGGTGACTTAACTGTAAATCTCGCCGTAGCAAATGGGCTTGTAAATGCCAAAACAATTTTGAATCGCATTATTTCGGGTGAAAAGCAATACCACGTTGTAGAAATAATGGCATGTCCCGGCGGATGCATTGGAGGCGGTGGCCAACCTTACCCACCAAGGGGATATACCATTTTAGACTCTGCGCTAGCTCAAAAAAGGGCAAGTGCTCTTTACAGCATCGATGCACAAAAAATTGTACGCCGCTCACACGAAAACCCTGGCATTTTAAAGCTCTACAAAGAATTTTTAGGNNAAGTGAATTAGCCCATAAACTATTACATACGCATTATCATCCACGTCAACGAAGAGGTATCCGATGAACGATAAAAAAGAACAAAATACTTTGCCAGAATTCCTTTTAAATTTTATTGATGAATGTTTAAAAGATCCAATGCCAAGCAGTCAGCTAATTGCTGTTTTGCATAAAGCACAAAATCACTTTGGTTATTTATCCAAAGAAGTAATGGATGCTATTGCTTACAAAATGAAAATTCCTGCAGCAAAGGTTTCTGGAGTTGCCTCTTTCTATCACTACTTCAACTTAAAGCAACCCGGTAAATACATAATAAGTGTTTGCATGGGAACAGCATGCTACGTTAAAGGAGCCGAAGAGGTTTTAAATAGATTTCGCAATGAGCTGGGAATTGAAGTTGGCGAAACAACGAAAGATGGGTTATTTACTCTGGAAATAGCAAGGTGCCTTGGCACTTGTGCTCTTGCGCCAGTTGTAAAAATTGCCGACACGATTCACTCTCAAGTTACTCCGGACAAGGTCCCCGCGATTATCGAGAACTATTTCAATTTAGCTAAAGAGCAAAAGTAAAACTGACAAGAATTTCCAATTTTTTCATTAGGGACACTAAAATGTGTCCCGAAGTGTTTTACAGAGTCTTTTATGACCGATTCAAAAAACGCATCAACCACAACTTTATCTTCTAGCAACTTTATTCGTAGAATTATTGACGAAGATTTACAAAATAATAAAAACAACGGCATTGTTATAACTCGATTCCCGCCCGAACCAAATGGCTATCTGCACATTGGGCATGCAAAATCGATTTGCCTAAATTTCGGCATTGCCCGCGACTATAATGGCACTTGCAACTTACGCTTTGATGACACCAATCCGGAAAAAGAAGATATTGAATACGTCAAATCTATTAAAAATACTATAAAATGGCTCGGCTTTGACTGGGATGATCGTTTATTTTATGCCTCAGATTACTTTGAAACAATGTACGATCTTGCCATTTCGCTTATCAAAAAAAATAAAGCTTATGTTTGTGATCTAACTCCCGAGCAAATTCGTGAATATCGTGGCACTTTAACAGAACGCGGTAAAAATAGTCCTTTTCGCGAACGTTCTATTGAAGAAAATCTCAATCTTTTTAATCGAATGCGAGCCGGTGAATTTGCCGATGGGGAGAAAGTTCTGCGCGCCAAAATCGATATGAGTTCACCAAATTTAAATTTACGCGATCCCATCATTTACCGTATTCGCAAAGTTCATCACCACAGGACGCAAAATAAATGGTGCATTTATCCAATGTACGACTTTGCGCATTGTATTTCTGACGCCTTGGAAAATATAACGCATTCGCTTTGTACTCTTGAATTTGAGGATCATCGCCCGCTTTACGACTGGTATTTAGATGAATTACAAACTAAAAGCCACCCGCAGCAAATTGAATTTTCCCGTCTCAATTTAAGTTATACTTTAATGAGTAAACGAAAATTATTAGAGCTGGTACAGGAGAAACATGTAAGCGGCTGGGATGATCCGCGAATGCCAACGCTAGAAGGAATGCGAAGACGCGGATTTACTCCCGAATCCATCAGAAATTTCTGTGATTTAATTGGCGTAACCAAACAAGAAAGCGTGGTTGATGTAAGCGTTCTCGAAGAATGCGTGCGCAATCACCTTAACCAGATCGTGCCAAGAGTTCTTGCTGTATTACACCCATTAAAAATCGTAATAGAAAATTTTCCTGAAGATAAAACTGAAGAATTGAATGCACCATTTCATCCTAATGATCCAAATTTAGGTGAACGTGCTCTGCCCTTTTCCCGTGAAATCTACATCGAACAAGACGACTTTATGGAAAACCCGCCTAAAGATTTTTTCAGACTAAGTAAAGATCGCGAAGTACGCTTGCGTTATGCATATTTCATAAAATGCCATGAAATAATCAAAGATGAAGACGGTAACATTGTAGAATTACGTTGCACCTATGATCCCGCAACTCGCGGTGGCAATGCTCCTGATGGGCGAAAAGTTAAAGGAACAATTCATTGGGTATCGAAACAACACGCTAAAACTTGTGAAGTTCGTTTATACGACCGTTTATTTAATGCTCCTAATCCTGGCGGACAAAAAGAAATTGACTACAGAACTTTTTTGAATCCAAATTCTCTCAAAACCATTGAGCAATGCTTTATCGAACCTTCTATTTCTAATGCGAAAATACAGGACAAATTTCAATTTGAAAGGCTAGGATATTTTTGTGTAGATAAAGATTCCACTCAAGACAAATTAATTTTTAACCGGACGGTTTCTCTCAAAGATACCTGGGCAAAAATAAATAAGACAAAAAACATGTGATAAAAACTCCTTCGGCACCTAAAAACTCTGTTTAATCATTTATGAATTACTTAATTTGTTAATTATTTCCTGAATAAGAAAATGAATACTTGTCGAAGGATTACCCTTTCCACTTAAATTACAACTCCATTTTATTGTCCCGTATTCATCAGTTATTTTATAAGCATGCTTGATCGCTTCCGCCTGAAATGGCAATAGCGGTGAAAATATTTTTTGATTTTTTTTAAAGGTACCAAGTCTATATTTTTTAAAAAATTTATTAATTTTTTTTCCCATCTGACTTCCTCTTTCAATCGCTCCACTCGGTTTTTCAAAATGCAGTAAAAACCAAAGTTCAAAACATTCGTTGCTATAAGCAATCTTGATATTATTACTATGCGCTATTTTGATAGCTTTTAGCATTTTTTCTGGTTCTTTTTGATAAAAATCATCAACATCAAAAACACACCAAATTTGGTCACCATCTTCTTCGCAAAATTTTTGTTTGCCCGATTTATCTTTTTCTTTCCATGCAATAACCTTCTCAATTAGCTCAGATGGACTCCAACATATTGCTTTTCTAGGAAGCAACAGTGCAGTTTTAAGATAATGCTTAAATTCCTGAAAATAATTTATTTCAGCCTTTTCAGTGTGCACCCAAACAAATATTTTCGGATGCGCTTTAAGGTCTTTGGGCTGTTGTTTTGACTTACGATATTTTGTCATACTTGTTTAGACAATTTTAAATTCTCAAAGTCATCAATATATGGTATTCCCTTATATCTGCCTTCTAAATATCTTTTGGCAAAATTAACACCTTTTCTTTCAGAAATATCAGCTAATGAAAATAATTCAGTTGCACCTTTTTTATTTTTATTAGTAATATAAATTTCATCCCGCCGCAACAAATCTTCATCCAAAAGAGAAACAGCATGGGTAGTAAAAATAAATTGTGCATTATGTGGGTTTTTTTCTTTAGAATTAAAAATAGAGACCAAATACTGACATAAAGTAGGATGAAAACCATACTCGAGCTCATCAATTAATAAAACTTTTTTATTTTGTAAAGAATCGATAACTGGAGCAGAAAGAGCGAACATTTGCTGCGTTCCCGCTGATTCTTCTGTGAAAAAGTCCAGTACAGTCTCACAAACCTCTTTTCCTTTTTGATTGTATTTTTTATGAAAAAACTTAAGACTACGTTCCGCTATCTTTGAATTTTCTTTAAATAACAGCTCTTTAAATTTATCTGGAATATTGCGAATTTCTTGAGCAGTAATCATTTTTTGACTTGCCTTGATATCAGCAACGCCAAAATCGGCTTTAACAATAAAGTCCTTCATTTTAGTAGCGATATCAGGATTATTTAAAAACTGACCAAAAGAATAATCTAATGTTCTACCTCTTTCTGCGCCTGAAATAACATCAGTATTTTGCATAAACTGCATTATCTTTTGCGAAATTGGCTTATTATGACTAGCCAGAAGCGATAACAGTAAAACTCGCTCTGACACTTGTTTTTTCAGATCTTCGGAAGCTTCTGAAAAATAATTCTTGTTTGATTGGATTGCTTGTTTTTCCCTTATAAATAAATCCTTGTTTCCTTGCTCTGCTTTTAACCACTCAGAAATAATGCATTTTTTATCCATTGAAAAACCATAACTAAATATTTCCTTTTCAAGGATAAATTTTATCTCAAAGTATGAAGGTTTATTTTCTGTACCTTCATTCAATTTGAAAGCTTCATTCGACAAATCAACACGTAAATTACTTCTTAATAACGACTCTAAAACCATTCCACGAAAAACCATAAAGGCTTTCAAAATATTTGTTTTTCCTGAAGCATTAGCACCATAAATCGCTGCACATTTTAATAGTGAAACTTTACCACAATCAAAAACAGCATCAGATTTCATGGTTTTATCACTAGTGGCTTGCAAGTCAAGGATAATTTCATCTTGAATTGAGCGGAAATTTTTGACTTTGAAATTTATAAGCATAATGTGAAATTATTTTAATTTTGTTAATGAGCAATCTGATTTTAGCAATTTTTTGTCCAAAAATCCATTGTTTTTGACAAAAAAACGTGATTTATGGTGTTTTTTGGATTAACAATGGGTTTTGGGGCGAAAACTGTTCGATAATGATGTTGCCCAGATTACAATTGTAGGAAATTTAATCAAATATAGGACGACAAAATACTATTAATGCAATCGAAAATAACTTTCTAATCCAGTCAAAAACATTTGAATTGCCATTGCGGTTAACATCATTCCTGATAATCTCTCCAGCGCAATAAGCCCCTTTTCACTGAAAAAATTGCTTAAATAACGGGCGCTTAAAATAATAATAGCAAAAATAAGTGAAGCAGCTATCAAAACTAGAAACCACCAAAAACCAAATTCCGGATGCTGTGACATAAACAGCATAACAGTTGTCATTGCCGCAGGCCCCGCAGTCATAGGAATTGCCAAAGGCACCATGAAGGGTTCACTAGTTGCCGCAGAAACAGTTCTCTCGGTTTTTGGTTTTTCCTCAGGAAAAATCATGCGAATTGCGATCAAAAATAAAATAATACCGCCGGAAATTCCTAGAGCCTGTTCGCTTATTTGCATCCAACCCAGGAAAAATTTTCCAAAAAACATGAAAACTGCCAACAGCAAAAAAGCAATGAAAACTTCACGAATAATTATTTTCGTATGTCGCTTGGGATCAATTGGCTTTAAAATCGATAAAAATATTGGAATGTTTCCCAAAGGGTTCATGACCAAAACCAAAAGAATAAGTGATGAATACAGTTTCATAAGTTTGCGTTTTTTAATACGAAATATTTGTTATGTTTAATTAAATCGGCATTTACGAATTATTTAACAAGCCTAATTAATCCCAGGAAATTTATCCGATGATAATGACCAATGTTCAAGTAATTTTTTCTGCAAGCTGATAAAGCCCGCTAATTTCGTCAATGATTTGTTCAATAAAAAACAAAAGAGAATGTTCATCTAGTAATTTCTGCATTTTTTCTTCCTGCGGCATCTCTTTTATTAACTGGCGAATTTTTTTCTTACACTCAACTAAATCTATTGTTATTGAGCCAGACATATCATTTTCAAAATAATTTGCTAATTCAGTTAAGCTATTTTCAATAACAGCATTTAGTTCAGGCATATTCTTAACTTTATGCATAACTTTAAATAACCATTCGTCTTCGTGCAAAACACGGCGCATAAAATAAATCAGGCGATAAATTTTACGCTCAATTTTTACAATTTCAATATAGTTTGTTTTTCTATATCTACTAAAATAGCTGCTGCCTGCGGCCGCCTCCTCTATCAAGCTAGGTTGATCATCTAAGTTTACCAACAGTACTGAATCCAGCCTATCGTCTAAAGTAAATATTGATAATTCTTTTCTTGTTGATTCAAGTGTTCTAATGTATAACTTCTGCAAATCTCGCAAAGCTTTAGCAACGCTGTCACGTAAACGGTCGCGAGCATGAATCGGAAAAACTAACCGTGAAACAAGCAATGCGATAATTATGCCGATAACTATATAAACTCCTCTTTCAAGAGCATACTCTATGTTTGCGTTTAAACCAGTCAGAGTTAATATAACTGTGACGCCTCCTAAAGTTCCCGCATAACTTAAATCACCGCCACCGCTTGCAATATACGTGAATATGGCACATGCAATAAATACCGTAGCAAACATGGCGATATAATTATTATCAAAAGTCAATAAAACTAAGAGAGTAATTACAATACCGCAAAAAGTCCCTAAAAATCGCATGTATGCTTTCTTTAAAGCACCACCAAAATGCGTTTGAGCACTCATAACTACCATTATGGTAATTGGTACCCATTGGCCTGAAGGCCAACGAAGATACGACACCAATGCTAGACCTATTAAACAACCTAAAGCTGTTTTAAAGCTATGAACAAGTCGATAATGGTCTAAAGAGTATTTATGGGCAAATTTACGTACTCGTTTTATAAAATCCATGCTATAAAAAATCCCTTTAAAATCAAATAGTTATAAAAAATGATAAAATTTTTGCCTGAAATGAAATAGATTAACAAAAACAGTGTCAGTTGACAATTTTAATAGCTACACCTTAACAGATGGTGAGATCTTTTCTTCTTGGTAAACTGGCACTTCATATATCTGCCCAGATATAATTTGGCGAATAAATAGCTCATGTTGTTCATAACCTTTTAAGAAAGCAGGTTTTTGTAATGCGTAAGCCCAGGCATCTGCATCAACAAGAAAAGTATATCCGCCCATAGCGTTATCTTTTGTTATACTGGAACAACCATCAGAAATAACGAAATGAAAAAAGGGGTTTTCTCTTTTATCTGTACCTATTTCCCTTTTCAAGACCCCTAACGTGTGGGTACGACATATTTCCATCGCAATTGGTATACTCCCAAAAACTTTAATTATTTTAGTATGCGTGCCTGGAGAAAACAACATGATATTACCCAGAGCAGCAGAGTCATACCATGGATGAACTTTTTCTTGATCAGATTCCATCAATTCTAGAACAGATAGCTCACGTGCGAGACAAATCTTATCTTGTTTTTCGCAGCTATTCCCCCAAAAGCAAAATGTTCTATTTTTTGCCGATTGTTGCAAACGGGGGTTAGCAAAAATTGCATCGGGCGGCTGCTGTCCTTCATCCCACGGCTGATGCGATTCGCTTAATTGTGTTATAGTTCTGTCTTGATAAGCTCTTCTAAGTTTTTCTAATTTTCTTTCTCTTTTCTCAGGAACTATCGGGGTCGTATAAGGAATTGTGCCAATGATACATAAATCAGGGTACTTCTGAGTCAACTCCTGCATTTGCTGCTTAAAAAAATCTTTTTGTTTTTTATCCAAAAATGCGGCTCTTTCACAATCCCAAGAACTTCTTTTTTGCTCATCAACTTTTAAATTGAATAACATGTATTCAGGCCAAACAAAAAAAATTTTATCAGGGGGCGTCTCTTTTTTTTTCTCCTTCTCATACCAGAAGCGTATACTAAGTTTTATTTGATTGATCTGATCTTCAAACTTATAACCATTAGGATTTTTACGATCAAAAGGAAATTTAATTATTAAAACAGTAATTTTCATGATTTTCTTTATAAAATTTATTTTTTTGGTTTCTTTTCTGGAGACAGATAGCCTCGAGGACGATGGAAAAAGATCCGCGCAGGACTAACCCATGTTACTGGTTATGCAAGAACTCTATTGCATAACTATAAAACCTCACTCAAAAACTTACCCGTATAAGAAGATTTATGCTTAGCTAAATCTTCAGGAGTTCCAAATGCTACAATTTCGCCACCTTTATCACCTCCTTCGGGTCCTAAATCAATTATCCAATCGGCTGATTTAATAACGTCTAAATTATGCTCGATGATAATTATGGTATTACCACGATCACGCAATTTTGTTAAAACGCTAAGCAATTGTTTGACGTCATGGAAATGCAACCCGGTTGTAGGCTCGTCTAAAATATATAAAGTACTGCCTGTATCGCGGCGCGCTAATTCCTTCGCAAGTTTAACGCGTTGGGCTTCGCCGCCAGAAAGAGTAGTTGCGCTTTGGCCTAGATGAATGTAAGACAAACCAACGGCCACAAGAGTTTCTAATTTTTGCGCTAAATGCGGAACTGGTTTGAAAAATGCTAAGGCTTCTTCTACGGTCATATTCAAAACCTGGCTGATATTTTTTCCTTTGTAAAAAACGCTTAAAGTTTCACGGTTGTAACGATCCTCTTTGCATAAATCACAAACTACATAAATATCAGGCAAAAAATGCATTTCCACTTTTATTAAACCATCTCCTTGGCAAGCTTCACAGCGACCACCTTTCACGTTGAAGCTAAAGCGGCCGACTTTATAACCGCGAGCTCGCGCTTCTGGAACTTCTGCAAAAAGTTCGCGAATGCCAGTAAATAAACCTGTGTATGTCGCAGGATTGGAACGCGGTGTTCTGCCAATCGGGCTTTGATCTATATCGACTACTTTATCAAAATATTCTAGTCCCAAAATTTCTTTAAACGTTTTTGGTTCTGCAAATGCAGCGCCATTTAATTTTTTCGCTGCAACTGGAAACAAAATGTCATTAATAAGGCTTGATTTTCCCGATCCGGAAACTCCAGTGATGCAAGTCATAAGACCAACAGGAATGCTAACATCAATATCTTTTAGATTATTCTGTTTAGCGCCATTGATATATAAAATGCGGCTTTTGTCGAAAATATGGCGTTTTTTCGGCGTTTCTATGCTTAATTTATGCGATAGATATTTTCCAGTCAGCGAACTATCGCTTTGCATCAATTCAGAAGGCGATCCTGAAAAAACAATTTCGCCGCCATGTTTACCCGCGAAAGGACCGATATCGACAACATAATCAGCCATTTTAATGGTTTCAGAATCATGCTCAACAACTATTACAGTATTGCCTAAATCGCGAAGATTCGTTAGCGTTTTAAGAAGTCTCTGATTATCCTTTTGATGCAGTCCAATAGTTGGCTCATCTAAAATATACATTACTCCCACAAGCCCTGAGCCAAGTTGGCTTGCTAAACGAATTCGCTGTGCTTCACCACCGGATAAAGTTTCAGCGCTTCTATTGAGGCTCAAATAATCTAAACCGACATTCAATAAAAACATCAGGCGATCACAAACCTCTTTCAAAATTTTTTCAGCAATTGTTTCTCTTGAACCCGTAAGTTTTAGTTTTTTAAAAAAAGCTAATTCATTTTCAATCGAAAGTGCCGTAATTTCCGGAAGGTTTTTTCCACCAAGAAAAACATTGCGAGCTGCAATGTTTAAACGTGATCCATGACATTCAGAACACACATTGGTACTTAAATATTTAGCCAGCTCTTCTTGTACCATTAATGATTCTGTTTCACTGTAACGGCGCTCTAAATTTGGAATAACGCCCTCAAATGTATGCTTCTTTTTTACGCTGTGATTTTGTCCCACATAAGAAAATTCAATTATTTCTTCACCACTGCCATATAAAACCACATTTTGAACTTTTTTTGGTAATTCGCAAAATGGAGTATCAATATCGAAACGATAATGTTTTGCTAACGAGACTAACATTGAAAAATAATACAAATTACGCCTATCCCAACCTCTAACTGCCCCAGTTGATAAACTCAAAGTTGCATCGTGTACTACTTTTTGCGGATCAAATTCTTCGACAACACCTAAGCCATCACAACCAGAACAAGCTCCTACGGGACTATTAAAAGAAAACATGCGCGGTTCTAATTCCGCTAAACTATAACCGCAAAGCGGGCAGGCAAATTTAGCAGAAAAAACGCGTTCTTTCTCGCCCTTCACTTCTGTGTTTTTATCCATCAAAGCAATACGAGCAATACCATCAGCCAAGCGTAAAGCAGTTTCAAAGGACTCGGCGAGACGCTGTTTCAAATCGGCTTTGACTTTAAAACGATCAACAACAATTTCAATTGTATGTGCTTTACGTAAACTCAACTTAGGTGCATTATCAAGCTCAACAACTTCACCATCAATACGTGCGCGAATAAATCCTTGCCGATGTAAATCATCTAAGAGCTGTATATATTCACCTTTTCGCTCCATAATTACCGGCGCTAATAACATGATTTTAGTATCTTCCGGATATTCTAAAACTATATCAACCATCTGACTTACAGTTTGCGCTTTTAAAACTGTACCATGTTCGGGACAATGCGGTTCACCAACGCGTGCAAACAGCAGTCGCAGATAATCGTAAATTTCAGTTACAGTACCAACTGTAGAACGGGGATTATGAGATGTGGTTTTCTGTTCTATGGAAATTGCTGGCGATAAACCTTCAATCAAATCGACATCTGGTTTTTCCATGATAGCTAAGAACTGCCTCGCATAAGCCGATAAAGACTCAACATAACGCCGTTGCCCTTCCGCATAAAGGGTATCAAAAGCCAAAGATGACTTTCCCGAACCGGAAAGGCCCGTAATAACAATAAACTTATCGCGCGGTAGGTCTAAATCAATGTTTTTTAGATTATGAGTCCTGGCGCCTCTAATGCTAATTTTGTTCATTGACCAATTATAGTACAGTATTTCATTAAAATCAGGCTTCTGTAAGCTTTTCCTCAAGAATTTAAAAGCCAATTTTTTTGCTGGAAATATTAGAAATCCAGGTTAAATCTTTAAGAAACCCTTAATATTCATGGCATATACTACAGTTATTGCAACTTATCCAATTTACGTTTTTAAAAATAAAAAGAACAAAGTGAAAAATTTATGCTAACAGCAGAAGTAGTAATACCTGAGTTAAAAGATTCATGTCGTGTTGCTGATGAGACTAAAACAGCAGTCGAGTTGAAAGATTCATGTCATGTAGCACTTGACATATTATCTACGATTTTAAGCAAAATTAACGCGCCTTCAATCGCAAAAGAGGTAAATGATTTTTTAAAAGGGATAAAAAGTTTAAAAGAATCCAATACACCACCGTCACCAAATCAACTTGAAGAATTAGATAAAAGCTTAGTTCAAATCATCCAGTCATTGGTAACTACATTAAAAGGAAATGTTGTTGATCCAGAATCACAACATCTTCTAAGCCACAATTCAGAAACTCTTAAAAAATACGAGCAAGTTGTTTCCCGCAGACAAGCCTTAGATAGTAGTGTGGGGGTACTCGTTGGTGCAGTATTTGGTACCATCCTAGCCGAATGGATAGGAACCTGCGTAAACAAGGAGGATTATAAAGACATTCTTGGCACAACACTCAGCATGGTATCATCGTATTCAGCTGCCGCTTTGTGTACGATTTATGACATCTATAAAATTATTAAAAAAGGGAAAGAGCAAAAACAAAAGTTTAAAGAAAAACTAGAAGCTATAGAAGATCCAAATATGTCTTCTGAAACTTTTAATAGATTATTATATGCTCGAGAAGATAAACCGACTTCTTGGTTGGAATACCTGCTCGAAGTAATTCGCAAAGATATTGTTGTAACAGGTGGTCTTTCATCAAGTGCATTCGTAGCATTCCAAGTAGTTCATGATAAAGATGGCTCATGGGCCGCAGCAGAAGCCGCTATTGTGTCTGGTGCCGTGGCTGGTGGTGCCACTATATTACCAAATTCTGGATCACAATACTTAGAAGAGCAACGAAAGGAATTGGAATCACCTGCGGACAATATATTAATATTTAAAGAAGTACACAATCAGCTGCTGCAGTTACAAGATCCAAAATCAAGTCAATCCGGCAATACACTTTCTACCAGATCAGATAATCAATTTCATATACCGTCACTAAGTTTATTAAAAATCATTTGTGCATGTTTAGCATCAAAAGATGGTGTTTATTCAATGACTGCTATAGCTGCATTTTTAGTTGGTCTTTTTTCAAATACGACTATTTCACAATCAACACCATTGCAATCTCTAGGGGATCAGACTTCTATTAATCTAGAGTATTTAAAACTTTGGGTTACTATTCCGGCAATGCTCATTACTTTTACCGGAATGTCAATTTTATCTTTTTTACATAATAGCGAAGTTTTGCTGCAACAAGGAGATGACGCTACTCAAGAACTCAAGTATTCACTAAATCCTGAATATTCTTCTGTACCCCCACAACTCGTTAAACTTAAAGCTTACGTCGACCGAAATAGTAATACGGACACAACTAAAGAAACCCAATTAATGCGACTGGGTAGAATTTTATTAAGTGTTGGAAAAAGTCCCACGACTTTAGAGGTAATAATAGACGTAACTACTTTAGCTGCTGTTCCTTTATTACTGGGAGATATGGCGAATTTGACTACTTTGGAAAGAATGGGAGTTGCTTTAGCTGTTGGCACTACATCAGGAACAATCACAACTGCGGCCACTGCTTTCGTTAAAGCTCAAACTGCCAAACTTACCCGGCTCGCTGAAGCTTCTCTTTCTGCTGCATATAATTCATCTACCAGCTCTGTTTATAATGCTGCTCAAGATACAGGACATATGTCAACTGGAATATTAAAATGTGTATCCACTTTTTTTTATCGTTGCATGTGGGGTCATCAAAATTCAGAAAATGTTCCATTAGTTGCATCAACTAGCCATCCCCAAGAACCGAAACCGACACAGAGCTATTCTTCAATACAGTAAAAAAATTAGATTGCTCATTAAAAAACCATGGCAAAATAATTATGCTATGTTATAATTTTACATTATGAAAACGCTATAACTCACAATCTTTTATCGTGTCCTGGTCATTTTTTCTATGACCAGCTTTTTATTTTTTTTAGTGAGCTTATAGTGTATGACAAACAATTTATCTCCATTCTCTTTCGTAAACATCAAATCTGAAGTAAAAACTTCTTCCCGTTTAGCTTTGCCATTGGTTACATCTGAATTGGTTTATGGCATCAATTCCTTTATCGCAACTGTTATGGTTTCGCATTTAGGTAAAGCTCAACTAGCTGCAAATGCACTATCCTGGGGAATTTATCTGGTTGTTTTTTTATTTTTCCTCGGAATTTTAAGCGCCATCAGCATTCTAATATCACAAAGCTTTGGCGCCAAAGATGATGCTGCAATCAGCATATGTTTTAAACAAGGATTTATTTTAGCGATTCTATTCTCTATACCAACGACTTTTATAATGTGGTTTTCGCCATTTATTTTGACGCTAGCAAAGCAACAGCCAGAAGTGATCGCTTTAGCAAAACCGCTATTTCACTCCATGGCTATATCAATGCTACCACTTAATTTACTGGTTGCCATGCAACAACTTTTCTTTGGAATTTCTAAGCCGCGCTTTACTCTCTATATGAGTTTTGTGACCATACCCGTTGAAATTTTCTTTTATTACGTCTTATTATTTGGCAAGCTCGGCTTTCCTAAAGTGGGACTTGCCGGAATCGGTTATAGCCTTGCCATTAGCTACACAGTTAGCGCCTTGCTTGCATGGACTTACTTATATTTTTCCAAAGATACCAAGCCCTACCATTTATTCGAAAAATGGTGGGTTGCAAACCGCAAGTTCATATTAGAGCTTTTACGTATCGGCATTCCATTGGGATTTAGTTTTTGCTCTGAACTTGCTTTGTTTGCAACAATCGCAATGATGATGGGAGTTTTGGGAACTACCACACTTGCTGCATATCAAATCGCGTATCAATTCCTCATGATGGCGCACTTCGTCATATTTGGTTTTACACAATGTGCAATGATTCGGGCAGGTATTGAAATTGGCAAAAATAACCGTAATGCACTTAAGTTAACTGTGCTGGTAAATTTCAGTATTAGCACGGCAATTACCTTACTTTTCAGTGTTGTCTATTTCTTTTTCCCCCACTTGATTATTAGCATAGACATCGACATCCACAAAGCTGAATTGCAATCACTAGTCAAAGAGGCAACGAAATTCCTAGCCATTTTGAGTTTATTCATCCTGACTGATGGCTTTCGTATAATGTACAATGGTGCAATACGCAGCCTTAAAGATACTAAATTTTTCATATTTGCAAGTGTCACAGGTTTTTGGATAATTGCGTTTCCAGCTGCCTACCTATTTGGATTTGCATTTAAATGGGGCGGAAGCGGCATTTGGTGGGGATTACTGATAGGTCTTTTCGTGTCCGGAATAATGTTATTTACCAGATTTTACTATTTGGCAAAAAGTACTGACCTACAAGCGCTCGTGACAAGAAGTTAAAAAAATCAATACGTTATGTGACATAAAATATGTGATTTAGCAAGAAAATTACATATATGCTACCATTAAAAATAGCTTAAGATAGCTTAAGGATGAAAAAATGAAAGGAGAATTTTATGCCACACAAAACTAGATTGCCACATGATGGAGATGGAAATACACACAAAAGATCAACTAGCGAAACAAATAAACATTGGTTTACGAGGGGGTTTTTCAGATTTCACAACGCTGGCATGTTTCTTGATGATAAAGATGGCCTTGAGACGGATGAAACCGCAGAAAATGACAAACAAAGCCATCCCAATATTTTCCGAAACATTTCGTTATTGCATAAATAAAAGAGATGCTAAATTAATCTGAATTCGACGTACTAATTAGTTAACATGTTGAAATAATGGCGAAAAACNNTTTTTCTAAAATAATTACATATCTCAATATGTTTCTCACACCGAATTCAGGTTAATTTAGTGATAAATTGTCAAAAGATCGTGCTCATCTATTTTGCTTGTTTTTTTTACCTATTGATCGATAAATCGCCCCCTCTCTTAATGCCAATATTTTATTGCCATAATGCAAAGCAATTTGTAAATCGTGAGTTGCTAAAATACAAGTTATAGGACATTCTCAAATTATTCTGCATATTTTTTGCATTCATTATTTACCATATGTGATTGTTTTTTATTTCAATCTTCAATCATTTTCCCGTTAATTGAGAAATTTTAGTTGATTTTTTGTAAGCATTTGATTATACTGAAGTTTTTTATTGCATGTCCCCGAACTTTGTACGACAACTTTTGAGCAAAAAACTGAATAATATGTCATCCCCGAATGATTTAGTCGGGGATCTATTATTTTTGCGCCATTTCATTGTGCGTGGATTCCCGATAAAATCATTCGGGAATGACAAAAGACAGAAAACATTTACCAATTATGCAACAACGCCTTTTAAACAACTCACAAACACATTAAAATATGATTCGATATAAACACAACAAACAACAAATTAATTTAGTTCTCGCCTCGCAGTCTTTAGGAAGAAAAAAAATATTAACTGAGCTCGAGATAAATTTTACAATCGACCCGGCGCATATCGATGAGGAGAAATATAATATACAAGATCCAAATACGTTGGTAGAAACTTTAGCTCTAGATAAAGCAAAGTTGATTGCTAAAAAACATCCAAATTCCCTCATCCTTGCCGCAGACACGATTGTAGTAAAAAATGAAAAAATTATTGGCAAGCCAAAAGATCAGGAACACGCAAGAAAAATGCTTATAGAATTATCTGGAAAAACGCATTTTGTTTTTACAGGACTTGCTTTAATTGACGCTAGAACTGGCAGAACCTTAGTAAAAAGCGTAAAATCTGCAGTTACTTTCAATAAGTTATCCGAAGAACAAATACAAAACTATCTCAAAACCAAAGAATGGTTAGGTAAAGCTGGAAGCTATTCTTCGCAAGAGCAAGGCGGAAAAATTTTAATTAAACAAATTGAAGGCGATCCAACAAATGTTGTCGGGTTACCAAAAACAACATTTCTCGAAATGCTCGATGATCTAAATCTGGAAATCACAATATAAGACATTATTTTTATGTACACAAAAAATTTAGTAACTACTTTAAGCATGCTAAGCATTTGCGTAATTTTAGTAATATATTGCTATTTCTATATAGATAAACCTGTAGCTGAATTTTTTTACGTTTATCATGGGCTCACCAAAACTGAAAGTTTATTAAGAATTTCAGTAAGGTTTTCTACTGTTTTATTAGAATATTTACCGCCCTTTATTTTCTTATTTTTTTTATTAAAAAATAATATTTTTAGACCACTTGGCAAAAATGAAAAAGTATTTATGGCTATCGCATTAAGCGCCACTTTAGCTACCAGCATCAAAAATATTTTAAAATTCGTATTCGGCCGCTATTGGCCTGCTACTTTCATAGGTAATAATCCCTCATGGCTACAAAGCCATAAATATGGGTTTAATTTTTTTCATAGCGGCGCTTCTTATAATTCATTTCCATCTGGCCACACTGCCGCCATTTTTGCGATCATGACAATCATTTGGATAATTTATCCTAAATGGCGATGGCTTTCTATGTTAAGTTGCGCCACAATGATGATAAGTTTGGTCGTACTAGATTACCACTTTGTAAGCGATGTTATTGCCGGTATGTTCCTTGGGATAATTACTGCACAAAATATAACCTATTACTTCTTACGCCCGCACACTAACATCGAGCCCAAATTGCACGATATTTAAAGTAAATAATAGCAATACCATTGTTTAGTTACCTCAACTAAACAACATTTCGCTGTTTGCAAGGAGAAGCATAACTATTACTATGACTAATACACGAATAATATTGGCAATAATTGTTTTGTTATTTTTAGTTCCTATCTTTTTGGTCATTATTTCCGGAAAAGTTCCTCTTAACGCTGACTGGCAAAATGCTTCACGCATTAGCGCTAATATCGCTCCCAAGCCAGAAAAATTTCCTGATGCAATAGTGCAAATATATGCGGCGCGCACTTTCAGCTGGCGCGGCTGGTTTGCAGTGCATACGTGGATTGCAACAAAAGAAAAAAATGCTCAAACATATACTGTTTATCAAGTTATCGGCTGGCGAAAATTTTGGAACCTGTCTCCTCTTTCCATTGAAACCGACATTCCCGATAGATATTGGTTTGGACAAAAACCTATATTATTAAAAAGCTTTTCTGGAGAACAGGCTGAAAAACTTATTCCCAAAATCGCAGAGACAGCAAAAGCGTATCCATACAAAGATAAATATACTTTTTGGCCTGGGCCAAACAGCAATACTTTTGTCGCTTTTGTTGCACGCTCCATTCCAGAACTAGAACTCTCAATGCCTCCTCTTGCCATCGGGAAAGATTATCTCGGTAAAAATAAATTTATAGCTAAAACACCGAGTTCTAGTGGCTTTCAATTTTCTTTATTTGGCTTATTCGGCATTACTATTTCCCGTGATGAAGGATTAGAAATCGATGTACTAGGACTTGTGCTTGGAGTTAATCCTTTAAAACCTTCAATTTCATTGCCCGCAATAGGATATTTAGGATTTTAAAAAATACGGTACTGGTTAAGAAACAATAAATAATGTAAAATTATTATTTTATACCTTACATAAATAAAGTTATTGTTTAATTAATATATCGTGTGAACTACGGGAGAAGAAAATGGCAAGTAGAGGCGTCAATAAGGTAATCTTAATAGGTAATTTAGGATCAGATCCGGAAGTGCGTTATACCCCGAGCGGAAGCGCTGTTGCTAATATATCACTGGCGACAAGTGAATCGTGGCGTGAAAAACAATCGGGAGAATTACAAGAACGAACCGAATGGCATAGAGTTGTCTTCTTTAACAGGCTCGCAGAAATTGTGGGCGAATATTTGCGTAAAGGATCAAAAGTTTACGTAGAAGGTTCTTTAAGAACACGTAAATGGACTGACAAAAATAGCATTGAGCGTTATACAACGGAAATTATAGCTGATGAAATGCACATGTTAGATAATCGAGGCAGTAACACTGGCGCATATGAAAAATCATCTTCAGGCAATTATCAACAACCTCAAGCTACCACAACTAATTCAGAAACACCTTCAGGGTTTGCCGATCAATCGCTGATAATAGACCAGGAAAATCGAGATGATGAC
>PLMI01000092.1 GCA_003142435.1 Coxiellaceae bacterium
GTCAATTGATTACGAAAGTCTTCCAGTGAAAATTCGTTTTTTCTTATTTTATTTTCTAATTGCCGGGCTGATTTTTCATCAATTGTCGACTGAGCTTTTTCCACGAGGCTTAAAATGTCGCCCATGCCTAAAATACGTGACGCCATTCTTTCGGGATGAAATACTTCCAGAGCATCAACTTTTTCGCCGATGCCGACAAATTTTATCGGTTTTCCTACGACGGCCTGAAGAGATAAAGCAGCGCCACCGCGTGCATCACCATCCGTTTTAGTAAGTATAATGCCGGTAAGCGAAAGTTTCTCATTGAAAGCTTTTGCTGTGTTAACCGCATCTTGTCCCATCATGCTGTCAACAATCAAAAGAGTTTCTATGGGATTTGCTGCCTGCTGAATACTAAATGCCTCTGTCATCATTGTGTCATCAATGTGCAATCGGCCGGCAGTGTCAATGATTACCACGTCAATAAATTTTCTTTTTGCTTCATGTATTGCTTGCCTGGCAATTTCAACTGGATTTTTAATGTCATTTGCGTTGAAGTAAGCAATATCTAGTTGCTGTGCAAGTGTTTGCAGCTGTTCCATAGCTGCAGGTCGATAAACATCCGTGCTTGTTAGTAATACAGATTTTTTCTGCTGCGTTTTTAATAAATTTGCGAGTTTTGCAGTAGTTGTTGTTTTCCCTGATCCTTGTAATCCAACCATCATTATAATGGCTGGCGGAGTTGTATTGAGATTTAAAGGTTCATTTGTATTTCCCAAAACAGAAATTAGCTCATCATAAACGATTTTTATGAAAGCATCGCCCGGGCGCAAACTCTGCAAAACTTCAGCACCTAAGGCTTTTTCTTTTACATCATCAATAAATTTTGTAACTACTGGCAATGCGACATCAGCTTCCAGCAGAGAAATGCGTACTTCCTGCAAAGAATCAGAAATGTTTTTTTCAGTTAAGCGGCCTTGTCCAGATAAAGTTTTTACAATTCCTGTTAGCCTTTCTGATAAATTTTGAAACATGAGTACCTAGGTAGTTATAATTTTTTAAATATCAAACATGCGTTAGTGCCGCCAAATCCAAAGGAATTTGAAAGCGTTATGTTCACCGGCATTTGACGAGCTGTATGCGGAACAAAATCTAAATCGCATCCTTCATCGGGGTTGTCTAAATTGATAGTTGCAGGGACAACCTGGTCACGAATTGCCAACACGGAAAATATTGCCTCAACGGCTCCTGTTGCACCTAAAAGATGTCCTGTCATAGATTTTGTAGAACTGACTGGAATTTTATATGAGAAATCTTTGAAAACTTTTTTTATTGTCAAAACTTCTAGGATATCGCCAGTTGGAGTGGAAGTAGCATGAGCATTTATATAGTTTATTTCCTCGGGGTTAAGTGATGCATCATGTAATGCATTATTTATTGCTAACGCACAACCTTCTCCCTTAGGATCCGGAGCAGTTGTGTGATAAGCGTCATCACTCATGCCATAGCCAGCGAGCTCAGCGTAAATTTTTGCGCCACGTTTTTTCGCATGTTCATATTCCTCTAAAACCACTACGCCAGCGCCCTCACCTACGACAAAGCCGTCGCGATCTTTATCCCATGGGCGGCTAGCTTTTTCCGGTTCATCATTTCTTCTTGATAAAGCACGTGCTGCAGCAAATCCACCAACACCTAAAATGGTTGTGGCCATTTCAGCGCCCCCGGTTATCATAACATCTGCATCCCCATAACTAATCAAGCGAGCGGAGTTTCCAATGTTATGAGCTCCTGTCCCGCAAGCTGTCACGATGGCGATATTCGGTCCTTTGCAGCCGTATTTCATAGCTACCATTCCTGAGGCCATATTTATGATCACGTTGGTAATAAAATGCGGAGATATTTTTTTGGGACCTGATTCAAGGCACTGGTGATATGTTTTTTCGATTATGGGCAACCCGCCCATGCCAGCGCCTATAGACACACCGACACGAGTTGCATTTTCTTCTGTGACGACCAAGCCTGAATCTTCAATTGCTTGCGCGGCTGCTCCGACAGCAAACTGCATAAACAAATCGACTTTACGACTTTCTTTTGGATCTAGATATGGCGCCGGGTCGAAATTTTTTATAGAGGCACAAATTTTAACTGGTAAATTCGAAGCATCAAAAACAGTTAATTTGTTCACTCCGCTTTTGCCTGCTAAAATAGCATTCCAGGTTGTTTCAAGGTTCAACCCTAATGGCGAGACAACTCCCATTCCAGTAACCACAACGCGTCTATATTTTGCCAAAGTAGTTCTCCAACTAGATGCTTATTGATTTACACCGACTTCTTCAATTAAAGAAGTCCAGTTTTATAATTGGAGATTAATTCACGCACGTTTTAGTAAATCAATTTGCAATGGTTTTGTTGATATGATGTTTTAGTTGTTCAGTTTTGTAATTATGCTGTTTTATGCTCAACTATGTAATCAATGATCTGCTGAACTGTTTTAATTTTTTCAGCTTCTTCATCAGGAATCTCTGTGCCAAAAGCTTCTTCTAAGGCCATTACTACTTCAACAGTGTCCAAGGAGTCAGCACCCAAATCTTCAATCAATGAAGCTTCTGGCGAAACCTGAGCCTCTTCTACGCCTAATTGTTCGGCAATAATGCTTTTTACACGAGCAGTTATATTTTCTACATTTACCATAATTTATTTCCCCACTAGTAAAAATTAAACAAGCTATCTTTAAAGCCAGATAACCAAAACTATATAAATCACAACATGTAGTTTATTCAAAACAAATAAAGTTGCAAGCAGTAAATATATTTTTTTAAAACATTGCCATGCCACCATTAACATGGATGGTTTGGCCTGTAATGTAATCCGCCCATGGAGAAGCTAAAAATGCTACAGCATTAGCAACGTCTTCAGGCTGTCCGGGCCTTTTCATTGGGACATGAGTTAAATGGGCATTTCTTTGCTCTTCAGTCAATTGTTTCGTCATTTCTGATTCAATATATCCAGGAGCAATAGCGTTTACTGTAACATTTCGCGAACCGACCTCTTGAGCTAATGATTTGGTAAATGCGATAATTCCAGCTTTAGATGCTGAATAATTCGCTTGCCCTGCATTTCCGATAACGCCGACTACGGAAGCTATGCTTATTATTCTTCCCCAACGTTTTTTTAACATGCTTCTTATGCATAATTTACTTACGTAAAATACCGAGCTTAGGTTCGTAGTAATAACCTGCTCCCATTCCTCGGATGACATCCTCATTACTAGATTATCTCGCGCGATTCCTGCATTATTTACGAGAATATCTGGATTGTAAGATTTATTAATTTGGGCAAAAGACTCTTCGATGGATGCTGTTTTTGCCACATCCATTAAAAAGCCTTCTCCTTTAAAATTATGTTCTTTGATGAAAGCATTGATTTCATCGATATGTGAAGGCGCAAATGACACTCCAATGATTGTTGCACCCATGTTGCCAAGAGCAATGGAAATTGCTTTGCCAATACCGCGATTTGCTCCTGTTATTAGAGCAGTTTTACCATCTAAACTTAGTGTTGTGGTCATAATATAAATTCCTTCAAATTAAAAATATGAATTCATAGCGTTATAAACAATAAGAAAGCGCTTGATCTAAATTAGCAGGCAGACTTAAACATTCGACTACTATATCAGAAACTATTCGTTTGTTTAACCCGGAAAGTATTTTACCAGGACCGCATTCAAAAATGCAATTAATGCCCAGTTTTTGCATTTCCTGAATGGTTTCGGTCCATTTGACAGCACTGTAAAGTTGCTTTGTCAGAGCTTCACGAATGCCGTCTGCGGATGTATGCATTTTTACATCAGCGTTATGTAATATGGGAATGCTCGGCTTGTTTATGGTAACTTGCTTTAGTTTTTCTAGTAAAATAGATGCTGCCGGTCTCATTAATTCGCAATGTGAAGGGATGCTCACAGGTAATATTTTTGCGATTTTTGCACCCATTTTTTTTGCAAGGTCAACTGCTCTTTCTATTGCTTTAGTTTCTCCTGCCAAGACTATTTGGCCTATGGAATTGTAATTGGCTGGAGATAATATGTTGTTCTCTTTGGCTTTCTGGCAAATTTCTAATACTTTTTCTTCAGATAAGCCAACAATGGCTGCCATCGAGCCCCTCCCCTCTGGGGCGGCATCTTGCATTGCCTTGCCGCGCTCTCGCACAAGTTTAATGGCATCAGTGAACAAAATGGCATTAGCTGCAGCAAGGGCGGTATATTCGCCAAGGCTATGCCCTGCTAGTAAAGATGGAATAAGACCATGTTTTGCTTGCCAAACACGCCAGACAGCAATGCCCGCGGCAAGAAGAGCTGGTTGAGTATATTCTGTTTTGTTTAATTTTTCCGCAGGACCTTCTTGTGTTAATTGCCACAAATCATAGTCTAAAACAGAAGAAGCCTCAGCAAAAGTCTGTTCTACAACCGGAAATTCTGCGGCAATCTCTGCCAGCATCCCTACTGACTGGGATCCTTGTCCTGGAAAAACAAATGCTAATTTTTTCATGAAACATAAGCTAATGGATTTTTAGGGATTAGTCAAATTTGGTACCCGTGTTTAAAAGACCACAGGTATCGACATGCAATATCTATTTGATTTTTAAGAATATTTTTTCATAAAAAAATTTTGGCGTGCTTGCAGAGATGGGTATATACTATTTTTTTAAATTTATATCAATAAAGAGTGAAAAAGACTATGTCTGATTTAAAAATAAACATGTGTGGTATTAAAAGTCCTAATCCATTTTGGTTGGCCTCAGGGCCACCAACAAATACTGGCGACCAAATCATGCGTGCTTTTGATGCCGGTTGGGGTGGCGCTGTATGGAAAACTATCGGTGAGGCGCCCAAAAACGTTTCTCCCCGTTTAAGCGCTATCGATTGTAATGGAAAGAAAAACTTAGGTATAAATAATATCGAAGTTTTAACCAATCGTCCTATTGAAGTTAATTTCAAAGAAATGGCTGAAGTAAAAAAACGTTATCCGGAACACGCCGTAATATCATCGATTTCAGGAAGCAGCAAAAACCAATGGGTTGATTTTGTAAAACGCAGTGAAGATAGCGGTGCTGATGGAATTGAACTTAACATGAGCTGCCCTCATGGTATGCCGGAGCGAGGTATGTGTATGGCTATTGGGCAAAATAATGAAGCTATTAAGGAGATTTGTCAATTAGTGAGGGGAGCTACCCAATTACCAATAATGGCAAAATTAACTCCCGCAGTAGCAGATATAAGAATTCCTGCGCTTGCGGCAAAAGATGCTGGAATTAACGGAGTTTGTGTCATTAATACCATTCCTTCAATAGTTAGTTTTGATCTCGACAATCTTATTGGCAAACCTACTGTCAATGGTAAATTCACCAATGGTGGATATAGCGGAAAAGCTATAAAACCTATTGCTTTATATATGGTTGCATCGCTTGCGCGAGAAGAAAAATTTGCTTTGCCAATATCTGGTTCCGGTGGCATTTCCGATTGGAAAGACGCGGTGGAATTTCTTGCATTAGGCGCAACGAGTTTGCAAATTTGCACCGCAGTTATGTTTAATGGTTTTGGAATTATTGATGATTTAGTTAATGGACTAAGTAAGTTTTTAGTCTCTAAAAATATGACGTCTGTATCAGATTTGCTAGGAATTAGCGTGCCTAATTTTGTAAAATGGAATGAGCTTTCAGCAAAACCAAAATCAGTAGCGCAAATTGATGCAGATGCATGTATTGGTTGCCAGAAATGTTTTATATCTTGTCGTGATGGCGGGCATCAAGCAATCACCTCAGCAAAAGTGCCAGTTATTGATGCTGTGAAATGTGATGGATGTGGTTTGTGTCCTTTGGTATGCCCAAAAGGATGTATCAAAATGAAAGTAGTATAAAAGAGGTCTGATTCTCCGTTCGTTCGCATGAGGATTTACAGGTATTTGCTTAGAAATGGCTCGCCCTCATCCTTCGGGCTGCGCTTTACTTTCTGCGCAAATACCTATAAACCTTCGCTCACTCACTTGTGCCATAAATAAATTTCCACATCATTTCTATTTTTCAATTATCGATACATTTTGAAAGAGAACTGTTTTTGATTAGCACAAAAAATTCATTAATGTTTATTCGTGGCACAGCGCTCAGGTTAGGAGATGGTTTTTTCGAAAGTAAAGCGCAGCCCGAAGGATGAGGGCGAGCCATTTCGTAAAAACCATCTCCTAACCTGAGCGTAATAGCCAATGAAATTTTAATGAGTGACCATACATCAGCAAAGGATTGCATTTTTCGAGATTTGTTATATTATTTGTTTTATTAACTGGGGTGCTGGAGTTGTTTTTTATAGACTTTGGCTGAGATTAAACCCATTACCTGATCTGGATAATACCAGCGTAGGGAGGTTCTATGACTATCAATACTCAGTTCCTCGACGTAGTTGGTTCGTGTTTTAGTTTCGTAAGCACTGTATATTCCATAAGAGCAAAGGTATTAACTTGGCTTTTTACCTTAATCGCAACGGTAATTGGCATAGTTCTTTATTTTCATAAGGGGCTTTATGCTGATGTCGGATTGCACGTATTTTATTTCGTTTTAGGATGCTACGGCTGGTATAAGTGGCGTTACGGCGGAAAAAATAAAACAGAGTTACCAATAAGCAATTTAAGCTATAAAATGATGAGCAGAGTAGGCGTCATATTGCTCGCTGGAATTGTGGCTGTTACTTTAACCCTAAAGTTTTGCACAAACTCACAAGTTCCGCTTTGGGATGCAACTACAACTGTTATAAGCATTGTTGCTTATTGGCTTAGTTGCCGCAAAATAACACAAAGCTGGATTTTATGGTTTGTCGATGACGCCCTTTTTTCCGGAATGTATTTTTTTAAAGGCATTCCAGTGCATGGATGTTTGTATATGTTTTATGTAATCTTAGCTGTTGTTGGGTATTTGTGCTGGAAAAAGCAAATGCGCATACAAACAGCTGAAATGGAGCTAGCTATTAGATAAAAATATTATGACTACATTTACGCAAATTATTTTATTGATTTTAATTCCAGTTTTAGGATGGTTTTTATATAGCTACATTCGCAAAAACCCGCAGGCTTTTTCCCGTGAGAATTTAGGAAATAGTTTTTTTACTTTAGGGATTTTGGCGCTGATTTTGATTGCATTTATTGCTATTTGCGTGTGGGGACTAAAAAATTTTAGTTAATTGATGTTAGCAACTTCGCCCTTTTTGCGGTCTCTTCGTTGCAAAGTTTTTTTCGCGTGCTCATTTACTACATGTAAACTCCGCCGCGCAAAAAACTTTGCGTCTCGATCTCGCAAAAAATGCTTTGTTGCGTAACATCAGTTGGTTAACTAAAATTAAAATTTTGTGTAGTTTTTGAATTGAAATTATTATTTTATTTCAATATCTAATTAATACCTTATATAGAACTCAGGTTATTTCTGTACGAATTTATTTTCATAAAACGGAATTTGCGATGTGATTAAATCGCCTGCATCGCCACTGCCGATGCTACCCAATCCTTTTAAAAGAAACTGGACGTAAATGCCGCGATTGTAAGTCTTGACATTGTTTTCATCTGTTCCCACATATGTTTCGCTTTGCACAAGGCGAAATGCCCAACAGCAATTTTCATATTCAATTCCATAAAAATATGTTTCAGGATGTGTATGGCTTAAGTTGTAATTCCAGTCTCCTAAAAGATTCCATTGTTCCGTTAACGGCCACGATACTCCTAAATTTATTCGATCTAAATTAGAAGATTGGAATCCCGGCACGGGATCGCCATTACGAATGAAGTTATAGCCAATGCTTACAATGTGTTTTTCTTTGTCATGGTATTTTAAAGTAAGCTCGTCGTTATTCATTTCATTTTTATTCGGATCCCAGGCAGCGTCGGCAATCAAGTCCCATTTTTGATTCAAATAATACTCCATGTTCGCGACAACAGGAGAGAAGTAATTTTGTGCCAAAGGGTCTGCTGTGCAATCATTGTCGATACATACTTTGTGTTTGGTAAATGCATATGTTTGTCCGATGCTGGCATGGGCTTTTTCTTCTGCCGTGAATGCATCTAAAAATCTGGAAGTCAAAGCATAGCTTATTTGATTTGCATCTCCAACAACGTCATAGCCGCTGAAGCGATTAGGCTGAAAAAGCTGATCAAAAGTAAATGCAGTTATTGAAGAGTCAAATATAGGAATGTCGCTTTGGTCGTGATTGGGCACAAGTAAATAGTAAATGCGGGGTTCTAAGGTTTGCGTATAGCTGTTGTTTTCACTAAACAGATTAATAGTGCGATTGAAATATAGGCCGCTATCAGCAGTAAAAATTGGCAAAGACCTTGTTATATTATCACTTTCAGGATTTTGCGTGCTGTCAACGTTATTTTTTAAACTATATATTGTGTTATCTAGTTCTAATGTTGGGGTAAAATATCCACCGGCCCAATTAAGCGGCAGACTTGCGCTGGGCGCTAGATTTAGCCTTGTTCCTGTGGGCACTAAGTTTCCAGTGTTTGGGTCGTGGATGTGATCAAAGTCGAAGTTAACGAAATCTGTATTTACTTGATATGCTAAACCATATGGATTTTGCGGAAAATTTCCACCTAGATCTAATTGGGGGAGTCTCCTATATTGATAGGGCGCATCCGGTGTTCTTGTAACTGTGTTTAGCGTTTGAAATTGTTGTACTCTTCCTAAAAAAGTCCAATTAGAATTGGCATAATTTAAATCGAACTGCGTTGGTAATTGATTGTCTTCTTTGTTTATTAGTGATGGGCTAAAATCCTGTAAAAAATAGTTGTCTGTTACGTAATTAATATCTAAAAAGCTTGACCAGTGGGGGTCATATTTTGCCCGGTTTTGTATGGCCAGCATACCGCGATAATCTTTTGAGTTTTCTAACAGNNTCGTGATTTTCAACATATTGATTTTGAGCGTCATCACGAAAGTTGGCAAATTTGCTGTCATGAGGTATAAGCGATAAATTGACGTAACCCGAATTTTCTGGAGTTAAGTAGCGAAATAACCCCGATGCCAGCATTCCTCTTTCGCCAATATATCTTGGGGTAATTGTGGCGTCATAATTCGGAGCTAAGTTGAAATAATAAGGTAATTCAATATCAGCACCGTCCGTTCCCATGCCAAACGTTGGATATAAAAATCCGCTTTTTCTGCGCTTATCTATGGGGAAATCTAAATACGGCCAATAAAAAACGGGGACATCTTCTATAAACAGTAAAGTATTAACAGCTGTGCCGCGGCCGGTATTTTTGTCTAGATTTACTGTGTTGCCCCAAATTTTCCATGAATGATTACTTGCCGGGCATGAGGTATAAGTAGCTTTCTTGAGGTGTATAACTTCTTCTTTATCACGTACAATAGTTTTGGAATGTCCCCAAACGTCTAAATTGCCTCCTGGCGCAGGGGTTTGTATGCGATATATTGCGTTGTATAAGGTTATAATTTGATTTTCTAAATCCCAGTAAGCGTTATTGGAAACTATAGCCTTGCCGCTTTCCCGTAAATTTACGTGGCCGACCAAGGTGCTGTTAGTTATTTTACCAGTATTGGGATCGCGGTAAAAACGTAATTCATCAGCAGTGATTTCTCTTCCCGGCTGAGTTAATGTGACGTTGCCTTTTACAATAGATTCTCCATATTGCGAAAATAAAGCCGGTTTTGTTGCAGTAATTGTTACAGGTACTTCATCTATGGGTTTTGGATTTGGCGTTTCTTTTACTATTTGCGGTTCAGTATAAGACCCGCCGCAAATATTTTGATTGGAATTTGCAATCCAGCCTAACGCTTTTGCTGCAGAAGCTGTATCTAGTTCGTCGAATGCAACTTTATCATTTGCGAAACAAAAAATTGGCAGGCCCAGCAAAAATAAACTAGACAATGTTACAAACATTCCATGGTTTTTACGAGACGAGCTATTCATTAATATTTATAGGGATAGAATACTGCAAAGCCATTTTGCGATATCAGCAATTTCCAAGGCTGAAATCTCATGCGCCATATTATAAACTTTCCATTCTACCTTATAACCTAAGTTTATTAAATAGTCGCAAACAGATTGCGCAAAGCTAATGGGAATTAAGGGGTCGGATTTCCCATGCGCCTGGAATATAGGAATGCCTTGATTTACTGTACTTTTTTCTTTTTCGATTTTTTGCAGGGAAGGTAAAAAAGAGGACAATGCAATTATTCCCGCTAATTTATGAGGATAAAGGAGCCCGGTGTAAAGAGCTAACGCTCCTCCTTGAGAAAACCCGGCTAAAAAAACGTGTTCCGAGGGGATCCCTTTTTTTATTTCGTTAGCAATCAGCTTTTCCAAAATTTCTTTAGCATCATTTAATCCCTCTAAATTTTGTAAGCTTTTTTGTGATAAATCTGCAATGTTGAACCAGGCGCGCATTTTCGTTCCTCCGGCAAAAGAAACGGGGCGAATCGGCGCGTGCGGAAAAATATGCCGCAAATTTAAAGTTTCAGGTAATTGCAATGCAGGAATTAAGCCTGTAAGGTCAAAGCCATCTGCGCCAAGACCATGCAGCCAAATGATGGAATGAGTTGGTTTGTTTTTTGGATTTATTTCAATTACACTCTTCGCACTCAGGTTTTCCGCGTTGTTGCGCTTGGATTCGCACTCGTTACATACGCAAAAAGTATGCTCCTCGTGCTTACCCTGCGCGCGCCTAGCGGAAATTCCTGATTGCTTTGAGTGTATGTCTTCGAAAGAAAAATTATTCATTTACAATTCCTTCAGGTTTTACGGTTAAACGCAAGTTTCTAAAATTATTGAATACACTTATATCTTTTGGTACAGGCAATGGAGAAGCTTTTAAAACCGCAGTTTTTGCGGAATTATCTAAAAGATCGTTGCCGCTTTTTTGTAAGATATCAATTTTGAGAACTGAGCCGTCAGGAGATAATGCAACAAGCAGTTTACACGTCATACCATTTTCTATGTCTTTGGGGATTATCCATTCTTGAGAAATGGCCTGCAGTATTAACGTCTTGTATTTATCTATCTCGTTTTGCAGTTCTTTATTAGCAGCAGTAGTTGCAGTTTTAGTTTTTACTGAAGCTTCTTTAAGCTGTTTATTTTCTGCAGCTAATTGCTTAGCAAAGGCTTGTTCTATAAGCTTTTGATTTTGTTTATTTGCCTCCGCCAAGATCTTTTTTTGCTCTAATGTTTTATTTGCTTCTAAAGCAGTCGCCTCTTCTTTTTGTTTTTTTACCAGGTATTGTTCCAGTGATTCTTTAGCAGCTTTGGCAATTTCCTGTTGTTTTTGTGCCTCAATCTGTTTTGCCTGCTCTATTTTTTGTTGTGCAATCAATTTTTGTTGTGCTTCTAATTGCTGCTGTTTTATAAGATTTTCATGTTGTTGCTTATCCGCATCAATTTTTGCCATCATGGTATTTATTTCATTTTGATCTACTGTTTTTGCCTGAATAAAATCGGGTGCGGATTCTGCAGATGGCGCGATTGAAGATGAGAATTTTATAAAAAGAAAAGCTATAATTGTAATATGTAAAAAGACTGCAATTACAAACGATATGCTATAAGATTGTCTGTTTTTTTGTGCTTTGTACATAAGTAAAAATCAAAATATTAGCTCTGCAAACACAGAGTTTTTTAGCCCAAGATTGACCAAAACAAAGCGTTTCACAATTAAAAGCCAATTCCAAGAAGAAAAGTTATAAAGTAATAAATATATGAAATAATCGGCAATAATACGTATTCAAATAATCCTAAATACAAAAGCAAAAGCAAAAAGAAAAAACCAAAAGGAGTAATGCGGCGTAATTGCAATGCCCACTTTTCAGGCAGCACCATCATTAACAAATGGCCTCCATCTAAAGGCGGAATCGGCAGCATATTGAAAACAGCAAGTAATATATTGATTTGAATTCCCGCAATTCCCATGTAATAAATGGCTGTCGCAGCTTCCATTCCATGAGCGTGCAAAAAAACTCCTCCTTTGGCAATCAGCGCCCAAAGAAATGCCATAATGAAATTAGAGAGAGGCCCAGCAATTGCAATAATTGCCATATCTCTGCGCGGATTTTTTAAATTGCGCTCGCTTATAGGGACAGGTTTAGCCCAGCCTATGATAAAGCCGCTACCAAGCAGTAACAAAAGACCGGGGATTATAATAGTACCCAAAAGGTCAATGTGTTTTATTGGATTGAGACTTAGCCTTCCCAGGATTTTTGCTGTTCTGTCACCAAGAGCATTTGCTACAAA
>PLMI01000035.1 GCA_003142435.1 Coxiellaceae bacterium
CAATCGCTCCTAAATGGCTTGCAGCATCGATTCCAACCGCAAGGCCGCTTGCAATTGTAATGCCCAGCGTTGATAGCTCCTTAGAAATAATAAACGCTGTTTCTTCGCCGTTAGAAGTTGGGTTTCTGCTGCCAACTATAGCAATTTGCGTCGCCTGCAATCTTTCAACACTACCATCCACAAATAAAACAAGAGGCGGATCCGCAATTTGCTGCAGCAATTTTGGATACGATTGATTTTTAAAATCTACAATATTATGGCCTTGTTGCTCACTCCACAAAAACGCCCGTTCGACACTTTCCCAATTCGGCTTTTTTATCGCATTCACTATTTCTTGAGACAAGCCAAGACTTAAAAGAGCTGCAGACGATTCAGAAAATAAATTTTCTAAATTGGGAAATTTATCCCAAAGTTTTTTTCCCGATACATCCCCTATTCCATCAATTTGTAAAAGCGCTAAAAGATACTTTAAGTTGTTTGCAGCCATAAAAATAAAAAAATATTGTGTTTTTTGTAAGTATTTGATTATACTGAGGTTTTTTATTGCATGTTTTTACGTAAATTTGTGGTTTTTTCACCTTTTGTCTTCGTTAAGGCAAGGTAGTTGCCAACCTTCCCCCAGGGTTACGATCGCAAAAAACGCGATTTCACCCTGGGCTGTCATTGGGTTGACCTTTCAGGTCAGCTGTTTGAAAAAATATGTAAATACAATAATTTCAAATGTGCACGGTACAAAAAAGTTACGAGCAAAGTTTAGAGGTTACAAAAAATTGCGCTCTAGGTTTTATTCCATTTCTTTGAGAAGATGCTATAATTTTTATTAACCTATGTGATTTGTATATTTAATAAATGAACTATATGGCTAAATTAAAGATATTGCAATACCCTGATCCTCTACTAAAACGCAAGGCTAAATTGGTCACTGATTTTAAAGACCCGGCGTTACAAGAAGCAATTGACGATATGCTGGAAACGTTTTGCGAAACTGAAAACTGCGCGGGGCTTGCTGCAACTCAGTTAAGTCTAAACGACCCTTTCAGCGTCACCGTAATGGCACATCCGGATAACCCCGAAGAAATAATGTGCTTAATTAATCCGGAAATTATCAAAAAAATTGGTCAAAAAACGCTGCTGGAAGGCTGTATGTCAGTTTTCCCACAACTCTTTTCCTTTCCTATTGAAAGAGCTGAAGAGATTGTAGTCAAAGCCTTTGACAGATCAGGCAAGGAAATTCATATAAATGCAAAAAATTTGTTAGCAAAAGCGATCCAGCATGAAATTGATCATTTAAACGGCACTCTTTACATAGACCATCTTTCGAAATTAAAGCGTGACCGCCTTGAAACAAAAATTCACAAAATTCTGGAACAACAAAAGAAAAAAGAAACGCAATAATTAATACCAAACCGAAAAAATCGTTACATATATGAGAATTTGTTGAATAAATATAAATGAACTTCTTCATTGTGTCATCCCCGAATGGTTTTATCGGGGATCCAGAATGACTACAATAAAATTATGTAATTAATTTTTCAGTTTGGTATAACTTATTAAATAAACCTTTATATACATTCGCAAGGTAATAATTTATGAACTCAGCTTTGGCTTTTTTTTTGATATTTATCTCGGGTATTATCAACGGATCTTTCGTCACACCAACAAAATATCTTCCGAACTGGAAATATGAAAACGTTTGGTTAAACTTTGCTGTATGGAATTTTGTTTTACTTCCCTGGTCTCTTGCTGCAATTTTCTTGCCGCAAATATTACATGTTTATGCCGCCTCCCCTCCTAACTTGATTTGGTTAATTATCATTTTTGGCATGGTTTTTGGCGTTGGACAAATTTTCTTTTCTTTAGCTTTAGTAAAAATTGGTTTTGGATTAGGATTTTTAATAAACCTTGGCTTAGGAATTGGCCTTGGGTATTTACTGCCGCTGGCACTGCAACATCCTGAAAAAATCGTTACTCCTTTTGGATTGATTACTATAAGTGGAGTTGCCATTGCCATATTCGGCCTTGTGTTAGCAAATAAAGCCGGACAATTACGCAACCATGAACAAAATACTTTAAAAGGACTTGTAGAAAATGAAGCAAAAAAAGTAAATCAATACAAAATCGGCATGATATTAGCGATCGCCTCGGGTTTCAGCACTGGTACTCAAAACCTTGCGTTTTCCTTCACTTTTAGCATGCAGGACATGGCATTGCAAATGGGCTCCTCGCCCTTTGGGGCCTCGACTATTTTATGGCCGCTTTATTTAACTTGTTCTCTCGTTCCCACTTCACTTTTTTATTTATATCTACATAAAAAAAATAAATCTTTTTCCTGTTATTTGCAGCCACAAAAATTTAAATATTTTTTTCTCACTTTTTTTATGGCCGTTTTGTGGTATGGACCTGTTATGCTTTACAGCCTCGGAGCAAAAACGCTGGGAAATCTAGGCCCTTTAATCGGCTGGCCAATGTATCTGATATTGGTAATATTGGCATCAAATTTTTGGGGTTGGAAACACAAAGAATGGGAAAACTGTAGTTCAAAAGCAAAAAAAATAATGCTTAATTCTTTGTGTATTTTGATAATTGCAATAGTGGTCTTGGCTTGTGGACAATTTTTTACTTAAGCAAAACACAATATTTTTTATTCCTTAGTGGTAAAAACACATAGGATGCGGCAAGGTTGAACGAAAAAATGACGAAAAGAGCGCAGCATACAAAGTAGTATGTGAGCACTTTGAGGAATTTTTTCGTTCAAGATTGCCCATTATATGCGTTTTTACCTATAAATTAGCACTTATTCCAAAATAATAACGCATAGCCTTACCGTTGTTATGAGCGTCTTCCTCAGCTTGAACTGCACGCGTCAAAGGTTTATCTGCCTCTAAATTACCTGAAAAATACTGATTAAATTTTACTCTTCCGCCGACGCCGGTTGATGAAGCGCTTGCTTTTTTAAGTTGATCGCCAGAGTCTCCCAAGTTCCAAATTTCGCCAATATCATAAAAAATATAATATTGGATAACTTTAAGATATGAAAAATCCGGCGCGGTATTTATTTCCAGTTCTAATTTTCCTGAAACACCATCATCGCCAGAAATTTCGTAAGGATCATAACCTCTGCCGTATTGGCTGCCACCAAAACCAAACTCTTCCGCAGACAATAATTGATCATTAAAAGAATATTGCCCTCTTGCAGCGGCAAGCAAAGAAAACCTGTCGGTTATTTCCTGCAACCTTGATAAATCCAAATTAACCTTCATGTAATCAGGAACTCCGTTGGGCCTGGAAAGAGGCTCCGACTGGTCTTCGCTACTTGCTCCCAAAATACCCAAACCATGAGAAATTTGCAAAGTTGCAGTGTTATAGCCTTTAACCTCGTCCAAATAATCAAAATATTGGCGAATTCTTAAAGAGCGAATGCGGTCATCGAAAATCTCTCCGGTTGTGTAATTTAAATCACCATTTAAATAATCGAACAATGCTTCCGTATACAAATTAGTCCTTCTGCTGCGTATCCAAGGATGGTTAACAGCAATTGAAGCATATTTACTGGTGCCATCTAAATCTAGATCCTCCAACAAAAATCCCGGATGTGTTTTTGTATAGCTTGCATCTATCATCAGTAACGTGCCATTACTTCCTAATGGGCGATTATAATCCAGTTTAATGAAGCGAACGTTATTGTTAGCGGTAGTATCCAAAGTTTGCAATGTAACTTGATCTCCTGCATGTGTTACATCATTGACAGATACGCTGCCAGTAACTTGCTGCGGCCCTAAATACCTTGTCCCCCTATTATCATATGTAACAATACCATCGAGTTTTTTTGTTGCCGTTGCAAATGTAAGTTCCGTTCCGCCTTGAATAACAGGCGACGGGACTAAAATCGCTTTGACCTCAAAACCAGGGAGGTCATTTGCCAATAACGTATAGCGCTCAACGTCCTGTATTCTAACCGGCCTTTTCTCTTTTAACTTTTCACCATATCCCAATAAAACTCCTTCTGCGCCATCAGCATAACCGGATACTTTCACTTCAGAAATAAATCCTTCGATTACTTGAATAGTTATAATTGCATTTTGGGTGTTAATTTTCTGCGGAGGAATAAATGCCCGAGAAGAAATATAGCCGTCATTTCTGTATTTCACAGTAATGATTTCTGCCAAATTTTGCAGCACCTCAACACCTATTTTTTTTCCTAAATAATTTTGGTACAGCGGCGCTAAATCTTCTCTTGAATATACGGTGCTCCCTTTAATAATAATCCCATTAAGGATAAATTTTGTCTCTCCTGGTTTAGCGGCGAAAGTTTTCGGCTTGACTTTTTCTATTGGCAGAGGAGCAACCCTTGGCATGACGGGAGTTGTTAACTCTAAGTTGAAATATCCTTTAACTCTCGAGGGATCCAATCCTTGAAATTGCGCGGGGCCAATATCAGCATATGCATTGATAAAAAATAAACAAATTGCAGCCATAAATAGTATTTTTATGTACTTTAATTTTAAGCTGCCCTTCCCTATTTTCATTCTATTTTTAGTCATTGCTTTCCTCATAATAGAATCTTTCCTTATCAATTAGTTGAGTTTTTTATGATACCACAACATAGAGTTAATCTTTAGCATCTTATATGTCTGCAACTATTGCAGGGATAATCATGGGCTAATTCTTGATTTTTTCATTAAATTTCCTTATAATGTGATGTTTGATGCGGGGTGGAGCAGTCTGGCAGCTCGTCGGGCTCATAACCCGAAGGTCGTAGGTTCAAATCCTACCCCCGCTACCAATGTAATTAATAAAATGGCGCAAAAAGTTAGTAATACCGCCCCCTATGCTGGCGGTATCAAAATAGAACGTTTCCAGGGTGGGCGTGAGAGGTTATAAAAGATATGCTTTTTTAAATATTAATTATATATACTGCGTCCGTGTTGACGGTGCAAGTAATTTAGTTATTGCTTGCAAATTACTTACGAATAAATATAAAGAATGGGCTGTGTGCCCATTTTTTATATGTTTAATAATGCGATGACTTCTGTAGAAACAGTTAAAAAAATTGAAGCTTTAATACAGCCGGTTATTAGCTCTCTTGGATATACTCTTTGGGGCTGTGAAGTGCACCTTAACAGCAAACATGCTTTGCTGCGTGTTTATATAGATCGGCCCGAAGGAGTAAACCTTAATGACTGTGCAAAAATAAGCCGTGAAATAAGCACGATATTAGATGTTGAAGATTCAATAGCGAGCGCATATACGCTGGAAGTATCTTCGCCTGGTATAAATCGCCAGCTTTATAAAGCTGAACAGTACCGGCATTTTATTGGCCATCAAATAAAATTAAAACTTATTGCCCCGATAAACAACAGAAGAAATTTTTCTGGCTGTATAAAATCAGTATCGGAAAACATAATTACTTTAGATATTCAAAATGCTGAAGATTTAAAAATACCAATTGCTCATATAGAAAAAGCAAACTTGATATCAGAAATATAAAAAGCTGAGGTTGAGGTTATGAACAAAGTTACAACAAAAAAGGAAATACTTGCAATCGTGGAATCCATATCCAATCAAAACAATATGGAAAAAGAGCCAGTTTTTCAGGCTATTGAAGGGGTATTATCCATAATATCAAGCAAACGATATCAACAGGAACAAAAAAAGAACGTTGATATGCGCGTATCTATTGACCGCAAAACCGGAAATTATGAAGTATTCCGCCGCTGGACAGTTGCAGAAGACGCACTAGTCGAAAATCCGGATACGCAATTGTCTTTATCTGAAGCAAAAAGCAAAGACCCATCACTCGAAGTAGGGGATATATGGGAAGAACAAGAAACATTGGCGGATGATTCCGAGGAAAGCGGTGATTTTAGTAAATCCCTGGAGCTTCGCTTTGGCCGCATCGCTGCACAACAAGCAAAACAACTAATGATCAAGGCTATTCAACAGGCAAAAGCGAAACAANNGTTAAGCGGTGTTGTTAAAAGAGTTACCAGAGATGCTGTTTTCATAGATATTGGTAACGGTTTTGAAGCTATGATGCCCAAAGAAGAAATGATACCTAAAGAATCTGCGCAAATCGGCGATCGGGTTCGCGGAATTTTATATGAAGCTAAGGAAGACCGCAAAGGCCCCATGATTCTCCTAAGCCGGATTAAACCAGAAATGTTAATTGAATTATTTAAAGTTGAAGTTCCTGAAATAAATGAAGATATTATTGAAATAAAAGGTGCTGTCCGCGATGCCGGGTCAAGAGCAAAAATGGCCGTAAAAACCAAT
>PLMI01000109.1 GCA_003142435.1 Coxiellaceae bacterium
AAAACTTCAATAAAATCAAATACTTACAAAAAATGCCTTAAAAAAACATTGGAATATACAATACCTCAAGCTTTCGCTTTTGTCCATATCTTGAAATATTTACTAGTAGCCCCATATATTTTATTATTAGTGATAAAATACCCTGGCTCGCGTGCTTGTCTATGTCGAGCTTCTTATAAAAACAAAAATTGTAATTACTCAGCTTTCAGTAGAGCTGAGGCGTTACCAAAAAATAAATTGATGGAGAGCAAACTCATGGCAATAAAAATTCGTCCCTTATACGACCGTATTGTAATCAAGCGTCTTGAAGAAGAACGAACTTCCGCAGGCGGAATAGTAATTCCAGATACGGCAACTGAAAAACCAATTCGCGGTAAAGTTGTCGCCGTTGGTTCCGGAAAACTTTTACAAAACGGCGAAATGAAATCGCTGACTGTCAAAGTTAACGACGAAGTTGCTTTTGGCAAATACGCAGGCACTGAACTTAAAGTTGACGGCAAAGAATATCTAATAATGAAAGAAGATGATATTCTCGCTGTTATTGAAAAATAACTTATACTCTTCGCGCTTCATTTTTAGGCGTTGTTGTCTTCGCCATCTCGCAATCCTCATTTACGAAACAGTAAACTCCGGTTGCTCGAGGCTCAACGCCTAGCCTAAAAATGAAACGCTTTGAGTATTTGAGTATATATTTTTAAATTTATATAATTACATTATTTATATCTAAATCGGAGAATTAAAATATATGGCTTCAAAAGAAATCATTAGTAATAGACAAGCGCAGGAGAAAATCTTTGCCGGCATTAACATTTTAGCAGATGCTGTTGGCTCCACTTTAGGCCCAAAAGGTCGCAATGTCGCATTAGATAAATCATATGGCGCTCCTGAAGTAACCAAAGACGGCGTTACTGTCGCCAAAGCAATCGAATTAGAGTGCAAATTCGAAAACATGGGCGCACAAATGCTAAAAGAAGCAGCAAGCAAAACTGCTGACAACGCTGGAGATGGTACTACAACGTCAACAATTTTAGGCCGCGCAATTTACGCCGAAGGATTTAAAAATATCGCTGCGGGCTGCAATCCAATGGATCTAAAACGCGGCATCGATGCTTCTGTAAAACCAATCATAGATGCATTGAAGGAACTATCCAAACCATGTGCAACTTCCAAAGAAGTGCAACAAGTTGCAACAATTTCTGCTAACAATGACGCATCAATCGGTGAAATCATCGCGAAAGCAATGGATAAAGTCGGCAAAGAAGGCGTTATTACTGTTGAAGAAGGTTCCAGTTTTGAAACTGAACTTGAAGTTGTCGAAGGTATGCAATTTGATCGTGGTTATGTATCGCCATACTTTGTCACAGAACAGGAAGACATGACGGCCGTTTTGGAATCGCCTTATATCTTGATCGTCGACAAGAAAATTTCTAACATTCACGACATGTTGCCTCTTTTGGAAAAAACTGCAAAATCCGGCAAGCCGCTTTTCATCATTGCTGAAGACGTAGAGGGTGAAGCACTCGCCACATTAGTCGTCAACAAAATTCGCGGCATTCTCAAAGTTGCTGCAGTAAAAGCTCCTGGTTTTGGCGATCGCCGCAAAGCTATGCTGCAAGATATTGCTATTTTAACTGGCGCTAAAGTTATCTCCGAAGAAATCGGATTAAACTTAGAAGGCGCCGGCATTGATGACCTCGGAACTTGCAAAAAAGTCATCATTACCAAAGACAACACTACAATCATCAATGGTGCTGGAGAATCAAAAGAAATTAAAGCCAGAGTTGCACAAATTCGCAAAGAAATTGAAGACTCTAAATCCGACTATGATCGCGAAAAATTACAAGAACGTTTGGCGAAACTCGCCGGCGGCGTTGCCGTAATTAAAGTTGGCGCATCAACTGAAATTGAAATGAAAGAAAAGAAAGCTCGTGTTGATGATGCATTACATGCAACTCGCGCTGCTGTTGAAGAAGGCGTAGTCCCAGGAGGCGGTGTCGCTTTAATTCGTTGCATTAAAGCCCTCAAAAACTTGAAAGGTGCAAATCATGATCAAGACGTAGGTATTGCTATAATGAGAAAAGCACTTGAATCCCCACTAAGATTAATCGTCAGAAACGCTGGCGAAGAAGATTCCGTAATTTTCAATAAAGTCTCCGATGGTAAAGGCAATTTTGGCTACAATGCCGCTACTAATGAATTTGGCGATATGGTTGAAATGGGCATCATCGACCCGACAAAAGTTGCGCGCGCCGCATTGCAAAATGCTGCAAGTGTCGCGGGAATGATGATCACAACTGCTTGCATGATTGCTGAAATTCCAAAGAAAGATGAATGCCATGGCGGCCACGGTGGCGGCGGCATGGGAGGAATGGGCGGAATGGGTGGTATGATGTAATACCAAAGTCCATAATTAATGATCACTTTGTTGCACTGCGCTCTTCGTGCTNNTGGTATAACCTGCCCTTTTTTAAAAAATATAGAAGGCACAAAAAACCCCGCATTTGCGGGGTTTTTTATTTGCAAAAATCAGGGGGTTAAATCGGCAGAATCTTGTAAATCAAAATCTAACTCTGCGTTTATATGACCGTAAAAATTTTGTGTGTCTTCACACCTGGTAAGCGTACGACGTCCATTTGCACCCTGCATGATTCTTTTTATTTCCGCAGCTAGATGACCCACATTACCTTTATTAATTCCATCCGGATTATTGTTAACTTCATTAAAATATAACGCTCTAAGCTCTGCAATAGCTGTCGGCGGAGATTTAATGCAAAACATGCTAAAAAGTGTACCGGAAATAGTGTGGTCCGTATCCCATTTTTTTTCCTTTGCCTCTTGTAATATAGCTATCACTTTTCCTACTGGTGTGTCATCTCGCCGTTTTAGAGTACCATAAGACAAATCCTCCCTTCTTCCTCGTAGTAATGGTCTCTTTGTATCACCATTAACAGAAACTGGGCTGACAGAGGTGCCAGCAATGGGCTGAACGGACGGAACCCCTCTTCTTCTGGCAGGAGGTAGTTGCTTCCGGGCGTGGCGCGATGAGGATGGCTGAAGCAGCTGCTGAAGCGGCTGAGGTTTTGGTTGGATTTGTGGTGTCGAATCAACTTTAATGCATTGATTTAAATGTTTATTAAATTCATCCTTTATTTCCTTATAAAGTTTGTCAAAATTACCATTATCCCAATCTGCACCTTTTTTTAAACCACTTTTCCTCGCGCGGTCACATTTTTCTAAATACGGCAAAACCTGCGAAGTAGTTTTCCAAAAAGAATTAGTAACTTCAGGCGACCTTGGAATTTCTCTAAATTGGCTTATTGCCAATAATAATTCTTCTACAGCTATTTTAAAACCCAAATTAAAATAATCTTTAAACTTCTGCTCATGATCGGTTAAGGTCTCTCTTGCAAAAGTCGTAAAGTCGGTAAGCCTCAAATTAAAATCTTCAATTGCTTCCATTGTAATCTGCTCCGCCCCTGTAATCTTATCCGTCTCCTTTTTTCCCATATGTAAATCAAGTTCAGGTACATCCCAATATACATAAAAGTAAAAAGGCTGAATATTTTTCTTATCCTCTGCAGAAATACACAAATTCTTTTGAAACAATGCATGATCAGCTTTACTTTTTGATTGTTCTGTAAGCTTGGCGCTTAATTGTTCTTGCGCATATTTTTCGTATTCTTTATATAAATTTTCTTGAGTTATATTTTCAAATCTCTTCGATTCACCGTCAATTGTCACGTTAAACCCAACATGATCTACAACTACATGCACATCTGGTCCTGGTAATGCCATTTTTTCACCTCAAAACATAAATTAAATTTTTTTATTATTTAAATTTTTTATTTCTGGATTTTCTAAAACTTAACCGACCTACAAAACAGGCTAATATGTAAGCTAAAGAAGAACGTTTTCAAAGATAAATTTTAATACTTATCCACTCATTTAAATAATAATTTTAAAAAATATTATACAAATAAGATAATTATAAGAATAACTATTTGATTTTACTAACATTTTTTATTAATAAAGTATTAAATGGGCGTTAATGGAATGGTTCCTG
>PLMI01000073.1 GCA_003142435.1 Coxiellaceae bacterium
GCGGCCTGCGCAATTTCATAGCTGCCAGCAAAAAGGCCAGAAAAAGTTCGTCCGACTAAAAAAAGCAACAAGCTTTTTAAATAAATTGCGATGGCGAGTATTGCATAGCTAGCTGATGTCATTAACAAAACAACAAGAAAAACTTTTTTACGGCCATACTTGTCTGACAATAGTCCTAAATAAGGAGCCCCTAAAAACATTCCTAACGACCATAAACTTATACTAATTCCATAATATATATGTTTGGCTGATTCAGATTCCCCATTAACAATCGTAAATAAACTATTCTTAGTTAAAAAAAGTTCCGGAAGCATCGGAAAGACAATACCGACACCCATAATTTCTATTATTACAAGAAACATTAAAACTAGAATTCTAAAATCAAATTTGAAAAATATTTTCCCGTTCATTGTTAAATAAACTAAATTAAAATTTTAAATTACTGTTCCCAAAACACTTAAGTCATATTGTAAGAATTAATAATAAAATGTATACTAACTAACCAAGTATTTTGTTAAAGAAAACAAAACTATATCTCATTAACTAAGGAAATATTCATGGATAGTAGCATATTTCATAGTTTTAAAAAAAAACTAAATAATGACTTATGTTCTTTTGAAATTCGCGAAGACGGAATAACTTTCGCACATGCCTCATATAAGGATCTTGCCCAACAAAAAGTAAAAATCAAACAACTAGGTTTCTATCCCTATACTGACTTATCCCTCATAGAATATAATATAACGGAAATTGTAGAAAAACATCAACTTCGAGAAATGGATTGCAATATCGTTTTGCATCCCATGCATTATAGGCTTCTTTTAGTTAATAAGCCTGAAGTCCCAGCAGCGGAATATCGATCTGCAGTGAAATGGATGATAAAGGACATGGTCAGTTATCCATTGGAAGATCTCAGTTTAGACATCTTTGCACCAATAGGGCTGGATGAAAGCGTGTCTAAAAAGCTTTACGTCGTAGCCACTCAAACCTCATATTTGCAGCGATTGGTTGATATAACAACCAAATTGTCACTGACCCCTCTTGCCATTGACATCCGTGAGTTTGCTATACGTAATTTTCTTACAAAAACCGTTCCGGAAAATGTGCCAATTATATTTATACATCCCAGTAAAACTAGCTCTTTACTGCTTGTCATAAATGAGCAGATGCTATATTTTGCAAGGCGTATTCCTATTGGCGTTGATGGGCTAACTCAGGCGAATTCTGAATTTTCCTATGAAGTGCGCAAATCACTGGAATACTATTCTACAGAACTAAAACAAAACCCTCCCAGTAAATTAATCGTTGCCCCAACTCTGGAAAAAGACAAAGAGCTATTAATCCCTTTATTGAAAAAAGTAACAGATGATATTTCTTTTTTAGATATAAATTCAGCAATTGATTACTATCCACCTATTGAACTTGACCAGCAAATCCATGTTTACCTGGTTATAGGTGGATTATTAAGAAAATGAGATTCTAATATGGCCCAAAACATTAACTTACTCGACAACGTAATTTTTGCAAAAAAAACATTTTTGACAGCTAAATTATATCTTCAAATTATAGTAGTTTGGACGGGAATACTTCTAATTATATACGCATTAAATTTAGCAAAAGTAAATAGAGAGGAAAATGAGTTAACAAAATTAAACATTACTAAACAAGCAATGCAAAAAAAAGTCGATGCTTACCTAGCTCGTGCGAATCAACTAGGCATAGGAGCTTTTATATCTGGCTCCGAGTCCATTGACGAGTTAGTAAAAGACTATAAAACAGTAGGTTTTTCTCAGATTCTCGGCTCTCTGGCACAAAACATTCCAACGGGAGTCTGGTTAAACAATTTCACAATCTCATATAGTCAAAAAACAATTTCATTTAAAGGAGAAGCAATCTCAGAAAGTTTAATACCTTCATTTTTGTCTTATTTAAATAGTGATCCTGTTTTCTATGAGAATAATTTTAATAAAATAATTTTACAAAAAAATATTACCAACGACAAAGATGTAAAATTCACACTAAGTAATAGCCAACAACAAATTAAATAGAAAAAACTTAAATATGAAACAGCTAATCAGAATTTTGAACTATCTCCCGCTGCAAACTGGTATTTTTCTTCTCATAATTATGATGGGTCTGGTTTTCACCAGTTGGCATATCATTTTTTGGCACCCATTGAACATGAAAAAAGACTTCATAGAAAATCAAATTAAAACCATTACCTATGACATACAACAGCTAACGTTACAAATAAATCAAACATCAGCAATTCTCCAATTTAAAAAAGTAGAAAATAAGTCTTTTGATGAGTTAGTTGCCAACAATAAACTGCCAAATATTTTGCGAAAACTCATAGGCATACGGCAAAACCTAAAGCTCACCGATGTACTTGTAACTCCCCAAAAAACTATTTCGGTATCTGTTCCAAATTACGGAGTAAAGCTGTATACCCTCAATGGAGTAACTGTAAAATTATATGGACCATATTTCAGTTTGTTAAGTTATTTAAAAGAAATTGAAGCAAAAAAACTGCCTATTTTTTGGGATAGTCTAAATTATGTCGTCACCGATTATCCTTATGCAAGCATCACCTTAGAGCTCCATGCTTTTAGCTATTAGTCTTGAGGAATAAAATGATATCAACAAGAAAAATATTATTAGTTTTTTTATTTTTTGTTTTCTTTACCTTAAGCTTTTCGAGTTTAGGCGCCATGCATGATCCAACTATGCCTCCAGGCATGGAAGGCAAGCTCATGGAAGCTTTAAATCCCACAAATATGTATAATATAAAAGTAAGCGGAATAATAACTAGAAACAGCACTAAAAGTGCAATTATAAATGGACAATCTGTTTCCATTGGTGATAAAATTTCCGACATTAGTATTGTCAATATAGATGACAATAGCGTTACTTTTAAAGAAGAAAATGGTGACTTGTTTACAGTGCCAATTACGCAACCTTTAGTTAAGGTCTCGGCTAGAAAAAGTGAGGAAAAATGAATATATCAAAATGGATAATATTAATCATTACATTTGCTTTTTTACTCCCTTTAATTAATTCATGCCATATAGCTGATCCCACACATGGCGGTGACACTAAACAAAGCTACATAACCAAAGCTTTAAAGGAAGATATTCGGACTAACAACAAAACAAATGGACAAACCCCAAAGCAAATTCCAGAATCAATAAGCAAAGCTTTACTGCCACAAATGGATATTTCCGCATCAACGGAAGACACTTCAGCATCACAACAACGCTTTGATATTTCCGTAGACAGCATACCTGTCAGAGATTTTTATGCAGGTCTTGTTAAAGGAACTCAATACAATGTAACTGTAAGCCCGCAACTCGCAGGGATGGTCTCTTTAAACCTTAAAAACGTAACTATTTCCGAAGTTATGGACGAAATGCGTAACGTTTATGGCTACGAATATTTCCTTTCCGGCAATACTTACGAAATCTTGCCAAAACGATTGGAAACAAAAGTTTTCCAAATTAATTTCCTTGATATAAAAAGATCCGGCAGTTCACAAACCAGTTTTGGCGCAGGGGAAATTACCAACACCTCAGCTACTCAATTCGCTACAGCCACAGTGACAGGACAAACAACCACGCAATCAGCTAATCAAAGCGGCAGTGTACAAACCAGTATAGACACTGATTTTTGGAAATCCTTGCAAAAAAATCTTGAGCTTTTAGTGGGCACTCAGGAAGGCCGAAATGTCATAGTAAACCCAGAGTCAGGTTCAATCATAGTCAAAGCATATCCGGAAGAATTACGCAATGTAGCTAGATATTTAGACTCCATTCAAAGCAACATGGAGCGTCAAGTTATTATAGAAGCCCAAGTCATTGAAGTAGCATTAAGCGCGCAATATGCGTCAGGAATTAACTGGAATGTTCTAAGTATTCACGAAGGACCGGGGACAAACTCTAACACTACAGCAACTACAACTATCAATCAAATTCCCTCTACTTTCGGCGACATTTTTACCTTTAACCCCAGCGCGGGCGGAAGTTTTTCAGCATTTATCCAATTATTAAATCTTCAAGGGCGCGCCAACATTTTATCTAATCCAAGAATTACAGCAACAAACAATCAAAAAGCGGTAATAAAGGTTGGACAAGATCAGTTTTTTGTGACAAATGTTTCTTCAAATACAGTACAGGGTACTACGACCAATCAAAGCCAAAACGTAGAATTGACGCCTTTCTTCTCAGGCATAGCCTTAGACGTCACTCCGCAAATAGATGATGATGACAATTTAACATTGCATATCCATCCAATAGTAAGCAAAGTAGTGCAAAATACTCAAGCATTTCAAGTAAGTGGTCAAGATTTTAGTTTACCTTTAGCACTTAGCACTATTCGCGAATCAGATAGCATCGTACATGCACATAATGAACAGATAATAATTATTGGCGGCTTAATGGAAAATAAAAGCCAAGATGATACAGCATCAACGCCAGGAACAGAGGGATGGGGGTGGATGAAGCATTTATTCGGCAGCAGCCAAAAAACGGCAACTAAGTATGAACTGGTTATCCTGTTAAAACCAACCATAATCAAAAACAATTACAACTGGAATAAAAATATAAAAGAGGCTTTGGGTGCAGTAAATGATATGAAAAACGAGTTCGGTTATAAAATTAAAAAAGACGCTAAATGATATGTACTTAGAATATTTCGGATTAAATGAATTTCCATTTGCTCTAACGCCAAACTGCAGTTTTTATTGCAGTTTAACTTCTCATCAGGAGGCATTAGATGTATTGAAATATTCTATAAAAANNGAAAATGGCGAGGGGTTTATAAAAATTATCGGTGAAGTTGGCACAGGAAAAACTTTGCTTTGTAGAAAACTGCTATCCATTTTTGAAGTGGATGCAAATTACGCAACCGCATATGTAGTTAATCCCAATTTAGACAGTTATGGTTTATACGAAGCTCTTGCAAATGAACTAGGCGTGGAGACCAAAACAAAAAAAACCAAGCAAAATGAATTACTCGGCATATTAAATGAAAGGCTTCTTGAACTTTACAAACAAAATAAAAAAGTAGTGGTTTTTATTGATGAAGCACAAGTAATACCGTTCAAAACCTTGGAATCACTCAGACTTTTAAGTAATTTAGAAACAGAATCAACTAAATTACTGCAAATGGTTTTATTCGGACAACCAGAATTAAACCAAAGATTGGCAAAAGATGAGTTGCGCCAACTAAACCAGCGCATAGCTTTCTCCTACAACCTAAGACCGCTAAAGCGAAGCGAACTAGATGAGTACATTCGTCATCGGTTAAAAGTCGCAGGTTATAATAGTTATAGCAGCCTGTTCACTAAAAAGGCGTGCGATTTGCTGTTCCGTGCCAGCAGAGGAATTCCAAGGCTAATAAATATTCTTTGCCATAAATCGTTGCTTGCAACGTATGGCTATAACTATAAAAAAGTAAATTTCAAATCAATGTTGCTTGCGGTAAAAGATACAGAAAGCGCCTATTCTGCCTTAAAGAAAAATGTTTATTACCTTCTTTTGTTGGCCGTTTTGGTATTGGAAATAGCTGTTATATTCTTTGCTTTGAGGATAGCTTAATGAGCTTGATAAACAAAGTATTGAAACAAATTGAAAATGCATATAAAGAAAAAACAAACAAAGAGGATATAGAAAAAATTAACTTTTTTTCGCCGCCGCTCAACGGCGGCCGTAATAAAATTACCTTACTTATTTTTTTGCTTATCGTGTTTTTTGTTTTAGTTCTAATAATGTCAATCAATAAATGTACAAAAACAAACAAAACGGAGGGGCAACCAGCTGCTCAGCAAAAAGCGGCTGTTCAGGCTAAAAAAGTAACCTTAAAAGCAGTTCCTGCCGTTTCTTCCGGAGCTATGGCTTCGCAGCAAATGGCTCTAACATTGCCTGTTGAGTTAAACAATATAAGTGTTAACGTTACAAATGATAAAACAACTTTAACCCTGGCCTTAAACCAACTTACTTTATATTATTTAGAACATGACGATACGCAAAAGCACTTAACTCTTACTTTAAATAATACTCAATTAAAAATCAAAAATAATATTAACTTAGAGCACACAGCTATAAAATCAATAACTACCAAGCAATTCAATAATAAAGCACTTTTATACATTGAAGTATTGCCGGAAACTCAAGTGATAGGCTTGCAATTTAATTCTATCCAGCCATCACCTACCCCGTCATCACAGTTACAATTGGTCCTTTTGAACTCCAGCACTCCTCAAGGAAAAATAAATAAAATTGCTTCAATATTATCTCCAGAGCAAATTGCTGCACAAAAATACCAACACGCTTTGAATTTCATAGCTAATAATGATACAGACTCCGCAATAAAAGAGTTGTCGTTGGGGTTAAAAAGCGATCCAAATAATAAAAAAATTAGAGAGACGCTAGCTACTGTACTAATAACCAATGACCAACTAGATGAGGCGAATGATATCTTGACTAAAGGATTACAATTTAGCCCCTATTATCCGAAATTTGCTGAACTACAAGCTTATATTTGCATTCAGAAAGGACGTACTAATGAAGCGATAAACATTTTAGAGCAAAATTCCCCAGATATATCAACAAATGTAAAATATTACGCATTACTAGCAAATCTATACCAGCGAAAGCAAGAATACATACAAGCAGCAAGAATCTATGATCAGCTGACGCATATTGAACCAAACAATGGTATGTGGTGGATAGGATTAGGCATAGCCTTAGAGGGAACTAATAAAAAAAATGCCGCTTTAGAAGCATTTCAATCAGCCGAATATACAAACAATTTATCTCCTGAGTTGCGGAGCTTTGTTGAGGAGAAGATAAAATCCAGGTGATAAAAATGGAAAAAATTCCTCTAGGCAAAATTTTACTTAAAGCAAACATCATTGATCAAAAACAATTGGATTATGCTTTAGCAAAACAAAAACAATCGGGAATAAAATTAGGACAAATATTAATTGAAGAAAAGCTTGCTGATGAGAAAGCTGTTTATGAGTCCTTAGCCAAACAACTAAACATCCCTTTTATAGACCTAGCCCATTACGATTTAGATTACACTCTTACCAAAAAACTTCAGGAAAGTTATGCTCGTCGCTATCAAGCTATATTGCTTGAAGAAGATACAAAGGGAAACTATTTTTTAGTTGGCATGATCGACCCGCAAGATATTTTTGCCATTGACGAATTACAGCACGCCTTAAGTAAAAAAGTAAAACCTGCTTTAATAACAGAAAGAGACTTGGCCCACATTATTGATCTTATTTACCGCCGTGATACGGATATCAAGAAATTAGCTGGAGACCTATTAACTGAATTACAAACAAGCGCAACTCAGCTTGGCGAAGAAGTAGCTATAAAACAGGCTGACACATCAATTGCAAAGCTTATTGATTCTTTATTTGAGGATGCTATACAAGTTAACGCTTCCGATATTCACATAGAACCAACTGAAACTTTTTTGCGCATTAGATTAAGAGTTGATGGCTTACTGCAAGAGCAGATAATTCCTACGAAAGAAAAATACATAGCCAATGCTATAAGCCAAAAATTAAAATTGCTGGCAAATTTAAATATTTCAGAGAGAAGACTACCTCAGGATGGAAGTTTTAACGTAAAAATTAGAGGTATGAACATTGACGTGCGCCTATCCACTATGCCATTACAATTTGGCGAATCAATTGTAATGAGATTGCTGAACCAATCAGCGAATCTATTACACTTGTCAGCTCTTGGCATGCCTACAGATATGATTTCACGTTTTAGCGAGTTAATAAAACTTCCCCGAGGCATCATTCTGGTCACAGGGCCAACGGGAAGCGGAAAAACCACAACTCTATATGGTGCCTTATCGGAAATCAATGATGTAGCAAAAAACATCATAACTATTGAAGACCCAATTGAGTATAGAATAGACCGCTTGAATCAAGTTCAAGTTAATAGCGCATTAGGCCTTACTTTTGCGAGAATTTTACGGGCATCTTTACGCCAAGACCCAAATGTAATATTGGTAGGTGAACTAAGAGACCAGGAAACTGCTTCAATTGCCCTAAGGGCTGCGCTGACGGGACATTTAGTTTTTGCTACATTACATACAAATGATGCCGTCAGTACAATTATTCGCCTAGTTGACATAGGAGTAGAGAATTACTTGGTCGCAGCAACAGTTCGTGCTGCTTTAGCACAACGTCTTGTTCGGCGAATATGCGATAGCTGCACGGAAGACTACTCACCTACTCCGCGTGAGACAATATTTTTATCTTCTATTTTAGGCAATAAAATAAACGATATCAAACCCAGGCGCGGCAAGGGTTGTACAAATTGTAATTTCTCAGGATACAAAGGCCGCACTGGAGTTTACGAACTCTTAGAGTTCGAGCCAAATATGCTGGAAGCTTTACGGCGTAATGATACTGATTCCTTTTACAAAATAGTTAGCCAATCTAGGAAAACAAAAAATTTATTGGAAAATGCTTTAGATTTGGCAGCCCAAGGCATTACAACAATTGAGGAAGTTATTCGAGTTGCTGGAGAAATTGTATAACTATGAAAAACTTTTATTATCAAGGGCGCGACATAAAAGGCCAAAAAATTTCAGGATACCTTGAAGCAAGCAATATTTCAGATGTTGTAAATTACTTAAAAATCCGCAATATTACGCCATTAAATATAGAACCGGTTAAATACAAAATTAACTTGCGTAAAATCCTAACAAAGATAACAACAGGAAAAGTTAACCAAACAGATTTAATGTCATTTTGTAGGCAGATATCTACTTTAATAGCTGCAGGGGTTCCGGTAATTGAAGCTCTAAAACAGTTGGCACTTTCATCACCATCAAAAAAATTAGGCATTGCACTCAACGAAATAGCTAAAGAAATTGTTGCAGGAAAATCACTGCACCTTGCCATGTCTAATTACCCTAACATTTTTTCACCCATATTTTTGAGCATTGTTGATGTAGGTGAAAATACGGGCAGGCTTAACGAGACTTTTAAACAATTATCTAGCTATATTGAAATTTCGATAACCAATCACAGAAGATTAATGACAACAACACGCTATCCATTGATAGTTATGATTGCCATCACAATAGCAATGTTGTTTATGAATGTCTTAGTGATCCCTAAATTTAGTGATTTATTTTCACGATATGGCGCGCAATTACCATTACCAACAAAAATCTTAATATCATCATCAAATTTTGTACTTAGTTACTGGCCGTTCTTATTAATAACATTTATTGCGCTTATCATTGCAACTCCATATATCTTAAGAATCCCCAAAATAAGGTTTTATTACGACAAATATAAATTAAAAATACCGGTATTTGGAAATATTCAGGTGCGAATTATTCTCGCACAATTCACCTGGACATTAAGTTTGGTGTTAAGCTCAGGATTGCCAATAATAAAAGGCATGAAACTTGCATCAAAAGCTTCTGGTAATACTTTTTTCGCTAAAAAAATAGCGGCAATAGGAGACAGCATAGAGGGCGGCGCGAATTTTTATCAAGCTGCTACGTCAAGCAATTTATTCCCTTTAACGGTATTACAGATGATAGCTATTGGCGAAGAAACGGGGCAATTAGATCAATTACTAAACGACATTTCACAATATTACGATAAGGAAATTGATTACGATATAAGGACGATTAATGACGTTGTTGAACCTATGCTTCTAGTATTGGTTGGCGGCATGGTCCTTTTGCTTGCCTTAGGCATTTATTTGCCGATGTGGGACTTAATTAAAGTGGCAAAGTTTTAAGTCATCCTCATCCTTTTAGGCTGTCCCTAATATTTTTTAAGAAAATTATTCTTTTTGTGCAACTATTTGCATCATCCAAAAATCTGGTATAATAAGCTCTCAATTTAGGCCCAAAGGTGTTTTTTTACGTAAAAGCTCAGTTTCAATAGACTTCCTTCAAAACCAAGTATTTTGTCTTAATACAAGGCGCACGTGAAGTGAGCGAGCGGAGTTTATATTTACATAAATGAGCATCGCGAATGAACGTGCAACACAGTAGTAAGACAAAAGACGAAGGTTTTTAAAGAAGTCTAATAAAAATGTTATTAATAATTATCTCATTAAGTTTGGCGTTGTTAGCAAGTACAAGTGCCCTGATTACAAAAAAAAATAAAGCCATAACCTTGCTAAATTCCTTGTTTTTGGCTTCCTCAGGCGTTAGCGCAACTTTGGTAAGCGTACTTACCATTTTAAACAAAAATGCCATTTTTTTTACACTGCCATTTGGAATAAATAATTGGTCTTGGCATTTTCATTTCGATGCCCTTTCTAGTTTCTTTTTCGCAATTCTAGGAATAATAACCTTTGTTATTTCTATTTATGCTCCTTCTTATCTACGTCAATATCAAAAAAATAGTTCCTTAAAGTTAGTAACTTTTTTCACTGGACTGTTCATTTTTAGCATGTATCTAGTTCTTATTGCTAATGACATTTTCACCTTCATGTTTTCCTGGGAACTTATGTCTATTAGTAGTTATTTTCTAGTTATAGAAAATCATCAACACACAGCCAACCGCAAAGCTGCGTTTATTTATTTGCTAATGGCACATTTAAGCGGTCTGCTAATTCTTTCAGGTTTTTCTGTACTGGCTAAATTTTCCAACAATTACATTTTCACTTATTTTGCCAATGCTAACATTCCGGCTGCATTTGCAAGCATTGCCTTTGTTTTTGCGCTCTTAGGCTTTGGCACCAAAGCAGGCATTGTTCCATTTCATGTCTGGTTGCCAAAAGCTCATCCAGTAGCCCCTTCGCATATATCTGC
>PLMI01000053.1:0-10855 GCA_003142435.1 Coxiellaceae bacterium
AATCAAATACTTACGAAAAACGACATAAAATGTTTTGTTCTAACTAAATAATTCACAAACCGAACGGATTATGAAAAAAATAATTTAAGTTGTCTAGCAAATTTTTTTAAAAATATATTGCATATTTGTAATCAAGACAAGAAAGCGGAATGCCTTAAGGTATATATAATATAAAATAAAGCAATCTTCCGAATTATTGTCTTATTTTTCAAATAGTTAATAACATATATTTTCTAGTTAAATGTTTTAAATTTCATTTTGTTAAAATTCAATGGCAATTGAAAATACCCATACTATACTGAAAATATACTCTGTATTTTCATTGTATTGTAAATACAGACAAATTTTCCATAAATGAATTAAATAAATCTAAGAATAATAATATATAACAAATAGTTAGAGGATAAAATCATGATGCCACCACGAGATACATCTAGTCAAGGCGAAACTAATCATCGAAACGATAGCGATTCTATCGATGCAAAACAGCAGACTCAAGCAGCAAAAATAAATAAGGCTGGTTTGGCTATGGAAGTTATTTATTTTGCTAGAAAGCATAAATATATAGATAATGCATTTTTGGAAGGTGAACTCGGTACAGATTTTATTAAGCAACGTACATTTAATGTATTTCGTGGAGAGCTTAAAGAATTGTATGACAATAATTTTAAAGGAGATTTAGAGAAATTTCCTGAAGATGCGCTTGAGCGGATCATAAAAGCAGGTGCCAAGTGTTTAGACATTGCTGATCAAGTTTTGCAAAAAGCAGTTGCATTAGGAATTTATAAAAAGAAACCTGAATGTAAAATAAATAAGTTCGAGGAAGTACAGGACTGTGTCGCTGAAGTGAAAAGATATTTGGCGCAAGCGAAAGTAGATCTCGGAGAGGATTATCCAAAACAAGAGCTGAGAGATCTTCCAATTCATATAGCTGCCAAATGCAAGGTTGTTTACGAGGAGCGCATAGCTAAAAGAAAAAAAGCTGATCCGGTTAAGTCAGCTGCAGTGCTTAATGAGGCTGGAGAAGAACATCAACCGTTACTGAAACACAAAGAAGTCAAACGCGGACGCGAAAGTGTAATCGTAAAAAAACATAAGAAACAAGACCGAGGCCGTTCTCCATCTCCAGAATATCTGGGTAGTGTAACTATTCGTCAATATAGTCAGCTTGGTCTAGATGTTTTAGCTTCCGGTGAAAGTGACTTAGTCAAACTAGCTGGGTTGTATGATGATAAGGCAGCGGATCTGATTAGATTTGCAGAAGAGAATGGTTTTTCTGTTCCAGGATTAGCAAAAGATGAAGGTTATTATAAAAAATTGGCGGCATATTGCGAGCAAGCTAGAGAGATCGCCTTTAAATTAGGATTAGCAGTGGATGGCAAGAATAGGATTGAGTTACTCCGCAGCGTTGTTTCAGCTGCTGATAAAGTTATTGCTCAAGCTGAACAATTTTTTAATAGAACTCCAGCAAAAGGAGAATCGAAGATTGTTAGCATTCAAAAATCTTTGGAAATTGCAGAACATATTGTTGCCCGTGCAAAAAATGAAGGTCATTATCCACAAAGTCTTGAAAAAAGTGTTATTGAATCTGGACGATCTTTATCGTTGATAGATGTAGCCATTAAATGGTTACCGGAAAAGTTAAAACAGGAGGTGGCACCGGTATCACAAAGCTCAACGGGAATTGCTATGGAGGTTGTTGCATCTCCATCTGATGGTCGACTTTGTTCTCCTTCCTTATCGTCTGCTGTGCTTCCTTCTGTTCCTGTTCCAGCACGTTCTTCTTCTCCTGCGCTTGCGCTTCAACTAAGTGCAAGTTCTCCTGCGCTTGTTCCTTCTTTACAACAAGCACGTTCTCCTTCTCCTTCTCCTGCGCCTGCGCTTCAACAAAGTGCAAGTTATTCTGTGCTTGATGGTCGACCTCATTCTCCTTCTCCTGTGCGGCGTAGTCGTTGTATAAGTAGGTATGCTGATAAAGCTCCTCAATTAGATAAGCAGACAGAACCTGCGTATATTTCTGGATGGGTACCTGTAGTGAAAGCCATAATTGATAAAGCACACAGACCAGAGTGGGGGAATGGATATACATACAAAAGCACCTTTTTTAAAGGTGACAAGCCAACTGGAATAAGTGAGATTATAAGACGGTGTCCTGAAGTTGAAAAAATTAATGAAATGAATGTTGCCGAGGTAAGAGCAACTTTAAAGGAAATTTTTAGCAATGCTTCCGCTCGTAGGAGAGAACGTACACAAAGTTGTTTTGCTTTTGGTAAAAATGATGACAGAACCCATACATTTTATAGACAATCAGGGCTTGCGTTGAACGCTGAGAATCCTCTAACTGTTGCAGAATATGATGTAAATATAAGCAATGTTTTTTAATGTTTTATGTTACATTTCAATAAAAAGGGCGATCAATTGATCGCCCTTTTTATTGCTTGTATCTTTTCTTTTTTTTACTCATCGCCAAATTTACGAATAAACCAGGTTTTCACAAGTTGCGTTAAACCAATATAACAAATCATGATGGCGGTTAAAAATACCCAGTATATCGATGGCAAAGTAACAAGGCCTAAGGTATTTGCCAATGGCGAAACTGTAAGCCAAATGCCTATGCCCACGATTATAATGGAACTTGTCCGAAGCGGCCAACTGGGCCAGCTTTGAATGAATGGGATTTTTCGCGTACGAATGACATGAATGATTAGCGTTTGGGAAATTATAGATTCAACAAACCAGCCTGTGTGAAACAAAGTCGGATTTTGCCAACAGTTGAACCAATACAACATCAGAAAAAACGTTACGTAGTCAAAAATAGAACTGATTGGACCTATAAATAAAATGAAACGTCTGATGTTGCCAATCATCCATTTGCGGGGTTTTTGCAGCCATTCTTCATCAACTTTGTCGGTTGGAATTGTTGTTTGCGAAAAATCGTACAGTAAGTTGTTAGTTAATACTTGAATGGGAAGCATAGGCAAAAAAGGCAAAAAAGCGCTTGTGCCGATAACGCTAAACATATTGCCAAAATTAGAACTTGCTGCCATTTTTATATATTTTATTATGTTAGCAAAAACCCGCCTTCCTTCCAGAACGCCTTCTATCAAAACTAATAAACTTTTTTCAAGTAAAATTATGTCTGATGATTCTTTGGCAATATCGACAGCGGTGTTAACAGAAATGCCAACATCTGCTGCTTTTAAGGCTGGGGCGTCATTGATGCCATCGCCCAAAAAGCCAACGACGTTATCATTGTTTTGTAATGCTCTAGTGATACGCTCTTTATGTGATGGAATTAAACGTGCAAAAACGCTAGTTTTCTGTACGGCATGGGCAAGTTCCTCATCATTCATTTTTTCTATTTGTGAGCCAAGCAAGAGATTTTCTAAAGGGATGCNNCTTTTTTGCAAATGTAACTAGTTATAATTTCGTTATCTCCTGTTAAGATTTTTATTACAACATTTAACTTTTCTAATCTTTGCAGTGTTTCTGCTGCAGTTTCTTTGGGAGGATCTAAAAATGATAAAAATCCCATCATTACCAAATTTTCTTCATCTTTAACTGAGTAAACTGGTGTTTCTGGGGATCCCGGCATATCTTTATAAGCTAAGGCAATTACGCGAAACCCTTCTGCATTTAGTGAGTTAGCTATTTCTTTGCATTTTGTAATATGTTCTGGCAGCATATTGATAATTTCGCCATTTATTTCGACACGATTACATTGGTTTAGCACTTCATCTGTTGCTCCTTTACAAATCAGTTTATGGATTCCAGTTTCATCTTGTACAACTACAGACATACGGCGCCTTACAAAATCAAATGGGATTTCATCGANNCTTCTTCGTGATCGAGAATAGCATCATCCAATAAATTTTTTAAACCTGTATGATAATAACTGTTTAGGTAACCGTAATGCAGAACTCTTTCACTTGGTATGCCAACCGCATCTATATGCCGTTCCAAAATGATTTTACCTTCAGTTATGGTACCTGTTTTGTCGGTGCATAAAATATTCATAGCACCGAAATTTTGAATTGAAGCCAGGCGTTTGATTATAGTTTTTTTACGCGCCATATCTAATGCGCCTTTGGATAAATTTACCGTAACAATCATAGGCAGCATCTCAGGGGTTAAACCCACGGCGACCGCCAAAGCAAACAAAAAAGCTTCAATCCAATTATGTTTAGTAAAGCCGTTGATTAAAAAAACAGCAGGTACCATGACTAAAATAAATTTGATCATTAACCATGTGAATTTATTTATGCCTTTGTCGAAGCTTGTTAGTGGGCGTTCTTCGACGATAGTTGTAGCTAAAGACCCAAAATATGTTTGATAACCTGTGTTTACAACTATTGCTTTAGCAGATCCGCTAACCACATCTGAACCTAAAAAACAAATGTTGCTAAGCTCTAAAGGATTTTCGATTTTAGACGATATTGGATTAGAACTTTTTTCCACTGGAAGCGACTCGCCAGTTAAGGCTGCCTGATTGATAAATAAGTCTTTTGCACTTAAGATGCGCACATCTGCCGGAACCATATCACCAGCGGACAGTAAAATTATATCTCCAGGAACTAATCGCTTAAGTTCGATTTCTTGATTGTTATTATCTCTTATCACAGTGGCGGTATTTTTTACCATTTCTTTTAATTTTTGGGCAGAACGATCAGCGCGCATTTCTTGCACAAAACGTAGTACTACGCTTAATACCACCATGATAAAAATCAATGCTGTTGTTCTAATATCTCCAGTGAGAAAAGAAATTATTCCTAAAATAGTAAGTAAAATAACAAGAGGGTTTTTAAGATTGCTAATTAGATGAAATAATGCTGATTTCTTTTTTTCACGACCAATATCATTAAAACCATATTTCTTCAGCCTTGAAAGCGCTTTTTGATTTGATAATCCCTCTGGCTGCGAATTCATGTTTTTTAAAACTGTACTGCAGTCAAGAGCCGCGATAGTAAACAATTTAGCGGAAAAAGAAGCAATATTTTTTTGTGTAATATTTTTTTTGGACAAAACAATATTTTTGCTTAATTTTTTTAGTTCCATTATCAGAATAGGAGAAAAATCTATCGTTTATGTTTTTTAACTGCAATCAGAAACAGTGGAACAAATGCTAATTGAGTTATAAGGGAAAATGCTATAACCCACATTACGGAAATTTCATACAAAAATCCCATAAGCGCGCTGCCTGCAAACCAAAAGACACCGAAAGAAGCATTGAAAAGACCATAAGCTCTGCCGCGTTTATTTTTAGGTATCATGTTTCCAATTACTGCTCGCATCAATGAAGCTTGTGCGCTAATGCCAATTCCCCATAAAAACATTCCTATAATTGAAAGAGTTTCTCCGCCTAGAAAAACTAAAGGTGCAAATAATGCCGATAGAACAACCACTAAAGGTAAAACCCAATTGCCTTTGACATCGTAAAGATGGCCAAATAATATCGAAGACGCTGCGCCGCTTCCCATTGCTACAGCATAAGATAGCGGAATAAGGGTAGGGGACATAACAGCTGTTTTTTGGAAATGATAAGCGATTATGGGGAAATCAACGTAACCCGCCGCAACCAAACTGCACGCAATCAGAAAATACCAAAATGATTTGGTAACGTCTTTTTTTTCAAGAATTTTAGGCGATTCACTTTCTAAATCCTGAGGTTTGGGAAAAAGCCTGCTGGAGGTAAATAGAACTGCTAAAGCTAAAAATGCCGGGATAAATAGCGCGATGAAACCTTGTTTATAATTTCCTTTGAAAAAAAGAATTGAAGTTATGATAAGAGGGCCAAGCATTGCTCCTATGCGATCTAACGTTTCGTGAATGCCAAAGCCTTTTCCTGCTCCTATTTTATGGCTTGCATAGGAAAGCATTGCATCGCGAGCTGGAATGCGTACAGCTTTGCCCACACGTTCCAGAATAATTAAAAATGCTGCCACTTGCCAATTGCCGGCAAATGCCAATAATGGAACGGCAAATAAATTACAACCATAACCAAAAAAGGTTATTACCCAATATTTTGCGGTTTTATCAACGAGGTATCCGGAAAAAAAACGCAGTACATATCCCACTAGTTCGCCAAAACCTGCGACAAAGCCAATCGCAGCAGCAGTGGCTCCTAAAATGCCAAGATAAGGGCCTAAGATACTTCGGGCTCCTTCATAAGTTATGTCTGCAAATAAGCTTACGACTCCAAGAAGTAAAACAAATTTGAATGCAGCATGCTTGCTGAAATGTTCCATTTTAAGATTTGTCATATTAAAATATATTTTAGCAAGTTTTTTATTAAATAATAGCAGTATGTGTTTTGTGTAACAAAATTAATTTTGTTTAAGTGGTTTTTTTTGAGCTGTAGAATGACGTTCTCTGCGCTCTATGTTTATATATCGATCTGTAATAGCGCCGCTGCTGTGGCCGGCGTCATCTCTGACGTGCTCGCGGGGCCTTATTTTTACGTCGTCTGAAATACCGGTATGTCGTAACCAATGAACGGTAGCACTTTGCATTTCTTCCGCTTCTTCGATAAATCCGTCTTTTTTTAACCTTTCCATTGTTAAATCAAAGCATTCTTGTACGATACTGCGCACGTGCCTCTTGTCGGATAGACCAGCGGTGCCTTTTTCTTTTGGCAAAAGGGGAGAGGTGTCAGCCGGAGTTGGCAAAAGAGATAAACCCAAAAACTTGCGCCACCTTTTTAACGCCGTAATCACTGCATCACTTACGGAAATTTCTCTCAATTTATTGCCTTTGCCTACAGTTTTAAACCACCACAAATCGTCTTGATCGCGGTAAAAATCATTCATTTTTGGCTGCCAGCGCGGCGTTTCAACCAACTGAGAAATACGCAAATACATTCCATAAAGCAAGGTNNTGATAAAATAAGTTCGCTCGTATTTTTCTGGATTATTTTTTGCCATTTGTTCGGCAGTTTCAATTGTATAATTCCATTGCAGAGTTGATAAACGTCTTATAACTTCTATTCCACGTTGTGTTTTTTGTAAGTATTTATTTTTTTGCCGAATTTGTAATAGGGGATTGATTTCGCGCAAATCTATTTGAACTAAATAGTTATAAAAACTGCTTGTGATTGCAAATAATTCTTTTAAAGAAGTTTGCGAAAATCTGTAATCGTTTTTATTTGGAATTCCACCATTTTTTGTCTTCGCTTTAGGAATGGCTGCTACAAAAGGGCGCCAACCTGAATTTGCTGTTCTAATGCCATTTATTACTTTAAATCTGGAGACATTTTTTAAAGCAATCCAAGTTTTTGGCGGTTTTTGACAAAATTTTATGTATTCTTCGATGTCTTGCCGGGATAACTCAATTATGGATTTTTGCTGTACTAACCATGACCACTGAGACAATCTTTCAAGTTCGCGTCTGTAGGCATTAAAGCTGTCCTCGCTGCCGTCGTATTGTAATAGAAATTCTTTTGCGGTATTGAAATCTTTTATTTGAAAATCAGGGTAGTTTCCACTTAACGTTTGGTTTTTGAGGCATTGAATATTATCGTATATTGGTGAAGGAATGCTGGGATTCATGACGAATTTGTAATATGTTTTTGTTCCTTTTACGAATGATAGCATAAAACATACAAGGTGAATTTAATTTTAACATTTCCTTTTTGATTTTGTAATACAGTGACGTACAATATTAAGAATGCATCAATGAGTGCATCAATTAGGAAAAGTGATCGGGGCAGCCTAAAACCTCTCAAGATTTCTTTTCCTTGAAAGCTATTTGTAAGCTATTTGTTGCTTGAAAGTTGACAATATATTAATAATATGCTATCTTTTAAAGATGTATACAATTTCATACTCAGCTAAAGCCGTAAGAAGTTATATAAAGCTTTCTCCAGAGTTGCGTAAACAAGTAGACGAAAAGTTAGGGCGGATTGCGCGAAATCCTTATGAGAAAAATAACAATATCAGCCCAATTAAAGGAAGAAAATATTGCTATAGATTGAGAATTGGCGATTGGCGAATAGTTTATGAGTTGATACAAAAGAAAATACAGATANNATTGGACATCGTAAAGAGGTTTATAAATCATGAGAATACATCCACAAATTATTACAAAAAATAAGTATCCTGAGTTTGTTGTATTGCCATACAAGGAGTATGAGATAATTATAGAAGCGCTCGAGGATCAAATTGATATTAAAGCAATAGATGAGTTTCATTCTGGCAATGGAGAAACGTTTTCTTTGGAATTGGTACAAAAGCTTGCAAATGGAGAAAATCCTATAAAATTATTTCGAGAATTACGTAAAATTTCTCAAACGGATTTTGCTAAAAAAGCTGGAATTTCACGCCAATATCTAAACCAATTGGAAAATGGAACTCGAAAGGGAAGTGCTAAGATTTTGAAAAAAATAGCGAATTTACTGGATATTGAAATTGATTTATTAATAGATTGAATTTTATGGAAAATTTGGCTATTAATTGCGGTGATGTTAAAATTTCTGATGAAAATATCCCTCCAGTCATTTATCGGTATTTTGATAATGAAAAAACTAGAGAATCTTTTATAAATGGAAATATATGGTTTTCTGGAAAAAGTAATAATCGTTATTTTAATAAAACATCACCTGATCCTTTAGAAAATAAAACTAGAATAAGTGAAGAATTATCGGTTTACTCACTGTCATTTACTTTTCACCCTACTAAAATAACTAATTATGAGAAGTATTCCTGGATTAAAATCATAGATGTAACGGGATTTTTAAATGCAATAAAACAGGATATAGAAAACACAAAAAATAAATTACATCATAAAGTTTCTTTTTTATCAAAAAAAGAGTCAAAAGAATTAATTAGAAAAATAGGGTTATCAAATAGTACAGAGGAAGAAGCTGTCGAGAAATACCCAGATGAAAAATATAGAAATGCAGTTATTGAAGATAATGCTCGTAGAAGAGAACCGGCTATTTTTAATATTGATAAAGAAATATCAAAATTTTATGATCCTAATTATGAGCATGATCTTAATTTTGAACGCTGGGAAACCGAATTATTTGCTCTTAATCATTATCAAATGGAATATCTTAAATTAGGGCAGGAAAAAACGAATTCAAGTCCTGAACCATTAAATTATTCGACTAGGACAAGAGATAAGAATTTGTCTTATAGTAATGAGTCGGAATGGAGAATTGTATTAGAAATTTCAGATTTTAAAAATAGTAAAGACGATAAGTTTTATTCCTTAGAACATTTTGTTAAATACATATGTTTATGTGTGGAACGAAGAATTACTGAAGAATATTGTAAATTAATAGGTGATATTAGTAAGGGGTTGTGACTGGCTTCATCAAAACACCGGTAAATGTTCTTACCGGGTATCTAATGGAATGATCGTCAAGTCCGTAATCTTTCTTGTCAACCAAACGGTAAACTTTCTCTAATAACTAATTTACAAAAAGTATCTTCATCTTCTCGTGTTGTTAAATTAAGTTGAAATAAATCACTTTTTTTACTTTTCCTGGAGGATGTAGAAAAAAATCTAGAAAATTCATCACAGGATTTTTCATCTTTAAATGTTATTTTTGGCAAGCCAGTTAAATCTACATATGACGAAAAAAACTGTTCAGGATTAGCTGCAAATTGAAATTTTCCTCCCCAAGCTTTTCTCATAATGCTAGTAACGTCTACTTGTAATTCTTCTTTTCCTTCAAGCCCAGTAAGTGCAGTTTCTTTATAACTACAGGAGCATATTTCAGAATCAGAAAAATCATCTTCTTTAGCATATTTATCATAAAATTCTTTTGTTACATATCTTAATGCCCTAATACCATTACCAAAGATTAACTTATCGGTATAAATAACTACTTTAAAATTTTCTGTTAAAAGACTATAAAAATCGAAGTTATAAAGTTCGGTAACTGTTCGTGCAATAGGATCACAATATTCAAAGATTACTTTATCAATTTTTTTGTCTGAGAAAAAGCTAAGCGCTTTGGCAATTTTTTTATTATCTGGACCAAAACATCCTATCATGGTAGAATCAAATCTAGCATCTATATTAATTGTTAAATCAGGAAGATGCTCGTGTTTATTTGCAAAAAATGCATTTCTAGCCATCTCATAACCGGTGTCTATAAGTATGATTTTTTTATCAATAAAAACAAAGACTGAGTTAGAAGAATAATCACGCACAACCGGTCTGTTTCCACATCCCACCAATAATGTTCTATTATTATCAAGTGGAGGTCGCAGAACAATGATCCCCGTTTCTCTAAAAATTTTTGCAATTAAATCAAAAGGTAAGCTTATAGTGAGACGTTTGAAAATTGATATTAATGCTTGCTCATATGTTTCATTATTGTCGGGATTAATTAATATATTATAGGCTGTTATAAATCTATCCCATGCTTCAGTAGTTATGTACATGCCGACTAATTTTTTATAGTCTTCGTCGCTAAAATGTTGTTTTTGAGGTATAAAATGCATAAAATTTCTTTTTGTTTTAATATGTTTTCATTATAGCAGATGAATATTAAGGAAATATTAAATATGAGAAATTTATTTTTGTGTTAATATTTTTTTAAGCAATGCTATAAATAGTTGCTAATATAAAACTATGAGAATTTTTAGACGAAAAGATTATATGCGATATGACATTAGCGGAATCATCTTTTTGTATAAAAGTTACCAATGATATAAACGGCAAACATTTCGATTTTAATTTCGCCGGAGGATCCTTAATGGACCTTGGTATATATTCAATATCGTTTTTCTCAATGATTTTTGGTAAGCAGCCCTCCTCCATTAATGGTAATGTAGTTATAGGTAAAACCGGAGTAGATGAAACAGCTTCTATGGTTTTTACTTATGATAACCTCAGTTCGACATAA
>PLMI01000053.1:10874-12605 GCA_003142435.1 Coxiellaceae bacterium
TTTTCTAAAACCTGACGATCGTTTTTTTAACCAACATCGTAGCAATTCCTTTTCGCCTGTACGCATTGTCAACATATAAAGCAGCTAGCCATGAAGCCTTAGCAAATTCAACTGGTACATCTTCGTTCACTATACTTACAGTTCCTAAAATTTGACCCTGTTCTTCAAAAGCTATTAAAGTAAATGGTATTGATTCCTTATTATTTGCCAATTTGTTGTATTTAGTAACCATTGTTTCTATATACTCATTATCCCGAAACAGAACCATATTGTCATATACAGTTTTTGCAACAATTGGGATTGACCACTTATTATCTGCTAAATATTCAATTTTCATTATTTAATCTTCTAGTTCTTTGTCAATAGATAGCGATTTCTCGCCTAGAAAAATCTTTTTAAATTATGAAACATAGTAATGATTTTATTTCTGAACCCGGGGATACAAAGCGCTTTATTTTTTTTCAAGCAATTCAGTGATTTTTCGACAACAGTTTCCGGTTGCATTGGCNNCATTGGTGATTGCCATAACCAAGCACTAGATCGCGCTTTTTTCTTTTCATCAATCCCTAACTTTCCATGTAGATCACTGTAAGTTACTCCCGGACTTAGTTCTTGTGCCTTCACACCTGTACCTTTGAGTTCTAAATTAAGGGATTCAGTAAATAAAGCGATAAAAGCTTTAGTGGATGCATACATGGATTGCATACAAAAAGGAAAAAATCCCATAGGCGATGACACATTAATAATAGTCCCTTTTTTATTGGCAAGCATGTTGGGTAATGCAGCATAAACAAATTTCATCGTCGCAAGGCAATGAGCAGTAAGCATATTTTCATGGTTGATAATGTCTGCATCTGTAAATTTACAGCGTTTTTGAGCATATCCGGCGTTATTAACGAGAATTTCTAGGTTTTTAGTATTGTGGATTTTTTTAACCAGTGCCTCAAGAACATCGTTTTTTGATAGCTCAGCGATAATTACCTCAACTTGAATATTGTATTCTTTCATTAACACATGAGCAAAAGTTTTGATTTTTTCCTCCCTTCTGCCGGTAATTATCAAATCATAATTTTGACTTGCAAATTTTTTCGCAAATGCAGCGCCAATACCGCTTGTGGCACCAGTGATGAAAGCTATTTTTCTGTTCATATTTTAGTACTCACCAGTGCCCCCTCTCCTATTAAAAAATAAACCGTTTCCTTTAAGTTGAACTGAGGTTACCCTATTTCAAAATCCACGTGCCATGCTGCTTAATTTCATCATGCATGGCATCTGGCGCTAAATCAATTTCGCCAGGCCATATAACTGCGCCATGTTCAAGATGAGCTTGATTAAAGATATTAATATCTCTGAGATTAGCGAATATACCTGCCTTCTGACTCATAATTAGTTGCTTCATTTCAACAAAACCATGAACGCCATCAATAAACTCAACTTCAAGTTTGTAATTTTCAAGCGGTTTGATTTTAGTTAGTCGCCAGGGAACAGTGCAGACTATTGCAGGGGCGATATTTTTTTCGGTGGTTGATTCTGTTCGCATAATTTCCAATCCTCAAGTAATTCAGCACGATATTCAGATGCCCACTCTAAAACTAAAGCTAACGCCCTTCGTGGCATAGTCCCATCTATCTAAATTATCTTAATAAAAAAATAAGCTATCTACAACACTAGTATATCCGTGATCTGAGCTCGCCTTACCCTGTACTTCTTGTGCGGGTGCTCGGGCATTTA
>PLMI01000118.1 GCA_003142435.1 Coxiellaceae bacterium
ATTTTAACTTTGCTCCTACAGAAAGTGAATAAAAACATGCAATAAAAAATGTTAGTATAATCAAATACTTGCAAAAAACATGAATAAATGTACAATAATCGAATGAATATAAATGATTTCGACTTCAATTTACCTTCAGAATTGATTGCTAGCGTACCTTTAAGTGAACGCACAGCTAGCAGATTGCTATGTTTAGACAGAAAAACAGGCGCGATTGCTCACAAAACATTCGTCGATATTTTAGATTTACTGAAACCAAATGACTTATTGGTATTTAATGACACTAAAGTAATCCCTGCCCGATTATATGGCAAAAAAACATCCGGCGGAAAAATCGAAGTTTTAATTGAGCGAATTCTTGAAGACAACAGAGTCTTAGCGCAAGTTAGATCGAATAAAACTTTAAAACCAGGTACTGAATTAATTTTAGAGAATGCAGTTAACGCTACAATCTTGAAAAAAGAACACGAATTTTTTGAGATTTATTTCAGTGGCTTAAAAAAAGAAATAACCGTTTTACAAATTTTGGAAAAATATGGGCATATTCCGTTACCGCCATATATAAAGCGGGAAGCAAATGATTTTGATAAAGAACGCTATCAAACAGTTTTTGCGAAAAAAGAAGGAGCTGTTGCTGCACCAACGGCAGCATTGCATTTTGACGAGAAAATTATTGAAACAATAAAAAAGCAAGGAAACAAAGTCGCATTTATTACTTTACACGTTGGAGCTGGAACCTATCAGCCGGTTCGAGTAAGTAATATTCTGGAACATAAAATGCATTTTGAGCGCGTCGAAATAACAGAGGAAACTGCAGATTTAATTAATGCCACGAAAAAAAATGGCGGTCGAATTATTGCAATTGGTACAACAACTGTTCGTACTTTAGAAGCGGCTGCAAGCAAAACTGGAAAAGTAGAAGCGATAAATTTTGATACTGATATTTTTATTTATCCCGGTTTTAAATTCAAATGTGTCGATGCTATATTGACAAATTTTCACTTACCAAAAAGTACTTTACTTATGCTTGTTAGCGCTTTTGCAGGCCGGGAAAATATTCTTCGCGCTTACCTAGAGGCAATAGATTTACGATACCGTTTTTTTAGCTATGGAGATGCTATGTTTATTTCCTGATTAAACGCAGCAATAAAACGCTGATAGGCTTCTGGATTGGATTTTACAAAAGATAAAAAGTGGTCAATGTCTCGTTGAAAGGCTTGTCGAAATTTTAGACTATCTTTTTTGTAAAATTTCATATGTTCTAAATCATGCAAAATCGCTTTATTTCCTGCTATCAAAAAATTTCCATATTGAAAATCGCAATGTTCAATAAAAGCACTTCTCAGTTTATTTGCAGTTGCTGCGATGTTGGCGATAACTTTATCCCATTCTGGCTTTAGTTTCTCTTCTTTTGCAAAGTAGTCACAGCCGCGAATGGCATCAACGACATATTCAGTTATCAGATAGGATTTAGTTTTAAAAGGGCCGATGTGTTTTTCGATATAAGCTACAGGAGTTAAAGTTGGAACATCAATTTCTTGTAATTTAATTATATTTCTCCAAGCTTTTTTTGCATAGCATAAACGGAAAATATTTTTAAAAAAATGCAAAAAACTGCGAACATTATAGCGTTTGATGACAAATTCATAATCAGAAATTGGAACTACTGCTATAGTTGTTGTATCACCAAAATCATTTTTATAAAATACGTTTTTTTTATTTTCTAACAAAGAATCTATGTTGTCGATATTACTAATTAATAAATTAAAATATCGCTCGTCGCACAGCAAAAAATAATTTCCTTTTCGTTGTTGAATATAATTTCTTTTACTTACGTTCATTATCTTTTTTTATTAAAATCTCAAATTTACGCAACACTTTTGCCACAGAAATAAGCTTCTTCCAGAATTTTTCTTTTAAGGGTCTAGTTATCAGCCACGGGGGAGGTAAAACAATTTCACCTAATGACCAGGAAGGCCGCCACTGGCGCGCAACGCCTTTGCGCAACACAATTGTAATAGTGGGAATGCCAAGGTTCGATGCTAAATGGCCGATGCCTGAATCGTTGCCAATAAAGTATTGGGATTCATAAATGAAAGCAGCGACTTCTGAAAGAGATATAAATTCGGGAATTTTTGCCCCTGCATCGACTACCTCTAACCAATCATTGCGTTCCTTTGCAGTTAATATGAAATTTGGTTCATATCCTTTTGCAAGTAAAGTCTTTGCTAATTGCAAAAACTTTTTTTTCGGCCAATTCTTTCGTTCTAGGCTGCTGGTAGAATGAATAACAATGCGATTTTTATTTTTGCGGTGAGCTAAATTGGCTAATGGTACTAATCCATTTTCACGCACCACATTTTCCAAATGAAGTTCGTTTTTACAAACGTTAACCTGCACGTCTACCATTGATATAGGAGCTTTGTAAAAAGATGATTTTGATAAAATTATAAAATTTTGCTGTGGATATTTTATTGCCTTATATTCATTTTCATACATGAAAACAACCGTAGAATAGTTCGATAAAACTCCCACATTTTCAGGTTTCACGGAAGGCATAATATTTGCCCATGGGAACCAGTCTTTCATGTAATACGAGAAATCGCCGAAAACATCTACGTCATAACCATTACGATATAAATTATAAGCAGTGATCAAACCAATTAAATTATCACCCAGGCAAAAAGAATTAATAAAGGCGATTTTTCCTATTTTGGAAATTGGCGTGTCAATCAGATTGAAACTTTTTTCTATTTTTTCATTAATCATATTGAGTACAAATTCGCTTAATTTGCGCTATGTGATGTTTAATAGTTAGATTATGCAATGTTGCGAAATTTGGTGCTATATTGAAATTGCACTCACAAGCTTTTTTTATTGAGTCTATTATATTTTTACTGTTTATGCCATCAAAAATAATACCTTCATTTGGCCCAACAAAATCGCTAGCTCCAACCATGCTGGAAATTATCACGGGCGTGCCACATTGTAAGGATTCGATAACCACGAGGCCAAATGGTTCGTAATGCGAGGGCAGAATTGTGAAATCGCAGGCTGCATATAAAGCTGCCATCTCGTTCACAAAACCCATAAATTTGATATTAGGCAGATCCGACACAAGATTAGAAGGTCTGTTTCCTGCGATAATTAATGTAAATTTATCTTGAGGAAGGTTCTTGAAAGCATCATATAACTCAAACCAACCTTTTCTTCTATGGCCAGTTGAGGGAAAAAGCAAGGCAGTTTTTGTGCTATCGATGCCGAATTTTATTTTTAGATGTTCTCGATCTTTTCTAATATTAGGGGCAAATTTTTCTGTGTTTATTGGCGGATAAAGCAATACTATTTTTTTAGGATCAACATTATAAAATTCTTCCAGTTCTTTTTGCACTAGTTTTGAATGTGCCATAATGTGCGGCGATAAACGATAGCATTTTTTTTCGAAATAAAGCTCAATAAAATCTTTAAGCAATGGCGCTTTGTTGAAATGATGCAGATATCCTTTATGAGTGCCGCCGCAAATAACTATATTTTGGCTGGCTGTCCTCGTTAAGCTCAGCGAAATATCATATTTTTCTTTACGAAAATTTTTATTGATATCCTGCATGAAGTAGAATTTGCGTAACGATTTTGGCAAGAAGATTTTTTTTTCATAAACACGACAATTCGCCGGAACTGTTAAGTTTTTGTCTTTGCGAAAAGTAAAAATATCTACAGAATCCTGGTCCAATCCAAAACCGTTGACGAGGTTTAGGAGGTATGTTTCCATCCCGCCTTTTGCTGCAAACTGATGATGAATAATTGCTATTTTCATTTTAAATAGGAGAAGGTTTTATGTCGTTTTCATTGTTTTATTACTTGGCTTTTTTAAGTTTGGTTTTGACGCATATCGCGCAGCAAAATATATACTTAAAAAAACTATATATGTCATGCCGGTAGTGTTTATCGACAATGAAGCATTAGTAAAACTGTTTATTACAAATGCCAAAATCACCCCTTGAACGAGCCTTTTTTCCGTAAACGGTAAAGCATAAGATTCTATAATTTGCACAAATATCCAAATTAAAAATGCCAGAAGTCCTAAAATCCCGGTTTGTACTGCAATAAATAAATATTCATTGTGAGGGTGTCCGAGTAACATTCCTGGAGTAAGGTCGGGTCCACCAGCATTTTTATACATTTCCGAAAAACTGCCCGTACCAGTTCCCAACAAAGGGTGCGATTTAATTATTTTAAAACTATATTCCGCAAATGCCATGCGGTATCCAACACTTGTTAATTTCTTGTTTTGCTGATATGAAACGATATCGCTAAAAATTTCATTGGTCCTTTTATGGAAGGTAGGTGAAGTTGTATAAATTGCTGTAACTAACAGCGGAATGATGATTAGTAAAGAGACTAAAGCCTGCCATTTTAATCGCTGTAAGATGAATAGCGAAAATAATCCAATTCCGATAATGTAACCAGTTCTTTCAATATAGATAAAATATAAAACGTAAAATCCCAAGAGAAACAATAATATATACAGCCATAAAAACTTGTCTTTATCGAAAATGCGATGAATTAGAATAAAAAGAGTGAAAGCAAGCAGCGCGCTGGCGTAAAGTTGATGAACGAAGTAGCCTCCAACGACAGGCGCAATCCTTCCGAATACAGCTATACCATTTACATTAAGCAAAGAGAATACGATAGTTAAAAAAACGCCAGCTATAAGCGCATTTTCCGCAATTTTCCGCCAATTGCAATGAGCTGCAAACAATGGAATTAGGAATAACAAGAACAATACTTTGGTATATTTGAAAAAACCTTGCATGGTATATTTTAGGGAACCGCTGCTATAAAAAATTCCAACAATAAAAATCGCAAGCAAAAGTAATGCACAAAAGATAACTTTATCTTTTTTTATAATTTCCCATTTCATAGCCCAATTTCCTGAAAATATAACTAAAAAAACAACAATAGGGAAAATGGTGTTTACAATTCTCGGGCTCAATGGGATAAAAAAAATGCCAATTATTGTAAATAAAAGCGCTAATTTTTCAAAAAACGACTGCACTCGTTGAATTTTTGTTTTTGTTAAATAATTTACTGACATATTTTTATCCGTGATAATATTGGTCAATTCCCTTTGATGCTTTAATTTTATTGGATTGCTCTATCTCCTTGAGGCGTATTAAATTTTCTTGTTCTTTACTTTTATTATTCTCCGGATGCCAAAGGTGAAGCAGTGTAACAGAAAAACTGCCCTCTTTTCTCGAAATTCCGTTTCTGATTAACCTGATTATCAAATCAGAATCTTCATATCCCCATCCGATATAATTTTCCGCAAACCCATTGATGGCAATAAAATCCTTTTTCCATAAAGCTAAGTTGCAGCCTTTTGCTCCTTGCCACTTTTTAGCTTTTATTTTTCTTGAATTGCTGTCCGGCAAAGAAAGTAAAGATAAAAATCTGTTGCATGAATTATTTAAACGCAGCCTAAACCAATGCCACAAGGTAAATGTAGCTATTTTTTGCACATAGCCATTTAAAATTTTTTCAGTAAACGATTTGCTTAAAAGGACGCGTTTTCCTGCAACAAAGTAATTTTCCTCAGCAAGCTTGATGTGATTTCTGACGNNAGAAGCTACTGCTTTATTGCGAATGCTTGCGAGTCTGTACCCTAAGTCTTCATGCCAAATATATTTAAGAGGCTGAGGAAAATCTATTTTTACTTTATCAATTAAGGCCTTAGTATCAGCGCTGGAGCCATCGTCGGCAATTATTACTTCAAAATTTTGCGTATCTTGGTCCCGCAATGCATCCAATACCAAACGTAAGTAATTTGGCGAGTTATATGTTGACACTATAATGGTAGCTTTTAACATAGGGCAAGCGGTATAATTTACAATTAAAAAAACATATTAAATTAAACGTTGTTGAATAATTCTTATT
>PLMI01000041.1 GCA_003142435.1 Coxiellaceae bacterium
CGGGATTGTTTTTCGTGCGCCGTTGCAACACTTGAATTACGCGCCGAACTTCATCGTCACGGCCGATGACTGGATCGTATTTTCCTTTTTTTACACGCTCGACTAAATCTTGAGTATATTTTGCCAAAGCGCCGCGAGTTTCTTCAGCATTTGGATTGTCAATTTTTTCGCCGCTTCTTAAATCGCTTATTGTTTGCGCAATCACTGATTTAATCGCGCCAGTATTTTGTAATGCTTTGCTGATTTCACTTTTATCTTCAAAAGTTGCTAACAGAAAAATTTCACTGGAAATAAACTGGTCACCGCGTTTTTGCGCTAACTTATCGGCAATGTTTATTATGCGATTTAAATCGTTGGAAATATAAATTTCGCCAGGAGTTCCTTGTACTTGTGGCAGTTTTTTGATTATAGCGTCAATGGAAGAAGAAAATTTTTCAACGTTTACATTGCTTTTGGTTAGAACATGGTAAATGCTGTTGCCTTCCTGATCGAGCAGGGCGCGAAAAACGTGCGCTGGTTCAATAAAAGCATGATCTTTGCCAAGCGCTAAAGATTGAGCTTTTGCTAAAGCTTCTTCTAAATTGTGAGTGAAATTTCTGGCCATAAAAATGTTAATTTTCTGTTTATTTATAAATTAATATGGGGTTTTTGATTGAGATTTTCAAGGACTGGATTCTCCAATTTGTTGAGCTTGTTTTTTAGCGTCCAGAATAATTTGTGATTGCTAATTTTTATTTATGTGGCAACATTGTAGGAAAAGATCATCAACGCGTAAAATGAGGCGAATTTGGGCATTGGTTCATTTTTGCAGCTAGTAAATCTAAATCTAGTTGAGTTACTTTGTCAATCTCAGTTTCCCTTGGCAAGTAGCGTCTTAATCGCTCATTCATGTTTTCATTGCTGCCTTTATGCCATGGCGAATGAGTTTCGCAATAATATACTTTACACCGTGTTTTTAGTTCCAAATGTCTATAATCAGCAAATTCAACACCCTGATCAAACGTTATTGTTTTGCACATCTTTTTTGGCAAGTCTTCAAATTTTTTCGTTATTTTATCGTTTGATTTTATTGATAATATTATCGCTTGCTATATTTTAACTATTATTTTATGAAAATTTATTTTTTTTATAGTATGATTTTACAAAAAATGATCATTTTATGGGTATGTATCTAGTATGCTATTTAAGATATTAACTTTCGATAGATATAAAACGTACTTCTTTTCACTTAGCTTTTTTATCATCTTATTTGTTTCGTTTAGAGCTTTTCTTTTTTTCGCATTTAACGTCGCATTGCAGTGCGATAGCTACTATTATTTACAACTTTCAACAAATATTCTTGGCACAAATATACTGACTTGGGATGGGATAAGGCTTCCCTTGTATCCAGGTTTTTTAGCTTTTTTACAGTATGTTTTTTTTGGTAAACCTTTTATCTCTTCTATATCGTGGTCTTCCCTAGTAGTTCCGGAATTCATCGATACCATTAAAAACTTAGCTACGACGCAAGTGCCTTATAGTTTTGGGGCAACAGTTGCTTATATTCAGTTCTTGCTTTCAATTTTTTCTGGAATTTTTTTGCTCAGTGTGTTGTATAAACTGCTAAGAAATAAAATGTCTATTTTTATAATTTGTTTTTTATTGCTTTTAAATCCATATATAGCTTTATATGACAATTATATAATGACTGATAGCATCGCTAATAGTTTATTTTTGATTTATTTAACCTTGATTTTACGTAATTTTTTTATTAAAGAAGATTGTTCATGTAAGTGTATTTTCTTACATGGGTTTATTGGCGCGTTGTCGATTCTAACGCGTCCTAATTATCTGGTTACTGTTGTAGTGTTAGCATTTTTATTTTTAATACTATTAAAAAATGGGAGGAAAAAATTTTTACGGCTTATTATGCATTTTTTAGGCTTGGGATTATCTATGGTTCTATGGATGACAATGGTTTATTTTAATACAGGATATTTTACGCTTATGACTATAACTGGTTATCAAAGCACACAATTGGTATACAATATGTGGAATTATGCCGATGACAAAGATATCGTATTAAAAAATATAATGCTTAATAAGTATTATGAAGTGGCCAAAGGAGATAAAGGGGCCGAACACTCCGCTGATTATATATGGGGTGTTTGGAATGAGTTATCTGAAAATATTCATAAAATGCCTTTTGCAAAAAAAACCGATAAGTTTGCAAAATCTGTTGATTTGAGTAATTATTTGGACAAGGTATCTAAAAAAATTATTTATGCGCACCCAGCGTTAATTTTAAAAAACTCGGGGCACACTCTTGTTCGAACGTTTTTTGAGTTCGATTGTCAAGATTATCCGTGGGAGTATTTTACTGGTCATTATTGTTGTGTATTTCCTCTTGATCACAGGGCGATAGCAAAATCTCAGTTTTTATATAATATTCATAAAACTATTGTTGTGAGTTACTTATATTTTGTACGAATTTTTTATGGATTCATTTTAGTTTGCGCTCCATTTATTCTCTTATTTTTTCTATTTGATAGGAAAAAAACTATCAACAAAAATGCATCATTGTTGATAGCATGTACTGCTTCACTTTTAGCGAGCACTTTTTTTACACTTTTATTTAATGTTCCTCATATGCGATATTTTATACCCATGTGGGATCTTTGTGCGATAATTGTATTCTCGTTTTTCACATTCGTAACTAGTCGTTCAGATAAATAGCATTGCGCATATGCTTTACGTTAAATGAAAATACGTGTATTTTACAAAGAACTTAAAATAGTCGGCAAAATTACGGGAGAAAGGGAAATAGTAAAAACACTAATGCATATTCCGCTACATCCATTTTCACATTTTGGAGAAGAAGTGAGAGAGTGAATCTGATATGT
>PLMI01000151.1 GCA_003142435.1 Coxiellaceae bacterium
TTTTATCGGGGATCCAGAATTTTTCTGGCTATTTTTTCGTGGATTCCCGATAAAACCATTCGGGAATGACTGCAATAAAATTATGTAATTAATTTTTCAGTTTGGTATTAGTGCTGATAGCTAACAGAATTTTGTGGGTCAACAGCATCTAATTTTGTGTTTATTTCATCATAAAAATATTGTGTATCAGGCCTTCTAAAAAATGACTGACGTCCATTGGCTTCTTGCACGATTTTTCTTGTTTTTGAAATCAAATCAGCTACGTTATTTTCATTAACATTTAGTGTTCCATTACCTTGTTCTAGGGCATCATATAAAGCTCTAAGTTGTGCGATAGCTGTTGGTGGAGAATTAATACAACCACAAAATAAGTTAAAAAGAGTACCAGAAATAGTGTGATGTGTATTCCATTTTGGATTATTTGCATCTGTTAAGATACTTTTTATTGTATTTATTTTATCTGGCGCATTTGTGTTCTGAGGTTGATACTGTGGTCTTTCTTCATCCCATAGCAAACTTTCTTTACCTCTACTTCCGTAACCATAATTACGTCTCCCGTGATCTTTACCACTTTTACTTAATAATGGTTGTTCGTCAGCATTAACCGAATAAGCTGGCAGCGATGGTGGAAGATCTGATTGTGAATAAGTTGAGCTACTTCCAGGCTGCGGTAACGTTGTGAGCATACTACATGGTTCTAATGTAGCTTCTGGTTGATAATTTGGCCCAAAATCTCTTATCAACGTAGTAAGGTTTTCGTATTCTGCAGCAGGAATTAATAAACACCAGTGATTTTGAGCATCATTCAAAGACGCAATGCAAAGAGAATCTCCATCGTAGTGCATGCGGTAGCATTTGTATTCGCTAGTAGCAGAAGCGCGGCTAACGTATGTAAAACCCGAGTTTAACAGTTTAGCAGCTTCATGTAGTTCACCATCGCCCGTCCACGTATGATCAATACGAGGATTTTCTGGAGGCTTCCGTGTACGTTTATTTTCATATATTCTTTCAGCTTCAGGAGAATTATCACAAGTAAAAAGCCTAATGGCAGGGCCTAAAAACATCGTAGCTTCCCAAAGTCCTTTGAGTGTGGTACAGGTTCTTTTTAAAAATAGTTGAAAGGAGTCGAATCTTTGCGGAGAACGAAGAAAAGTATCTACTGAAGCCAAGAATTCACTGTCAAAATAAGACGAATCTTTTTCTCTGCATATCTGAAGTGCTTCCCGCATGCTTGCAAATAATTTGGAAAACATTTGTGGATCTAATGCAATCTTTTCTTGTATAACAGATAAAATAAAACGACATGCTACGGTATAGTAGCCGCAATTCCCGTCTCCTCTTTGTGGCAATTCATAGTACAAGCTCGTTGTGCATTCTTCTTTTCCTAGTAAAGTGAATAACTCCTGTTTGGCAGTTTCAAATTTTCCCTGATTGGGCTTTGAATTTGCAATTGTCAAACACATCTTTGCAATTTTTGTTTCGTTTATCTCGTATTGGCTATTTCCATGACTATTTGCAAATCCCTGTAATCGTTGATAAGAGAGTGGTTCGCGTTCATTCAGTGTCGTTAAATAAGAGATGAATCTTTCGAATTCATGATCAAGAAACGCCTTGGTATCGCGGGCCCACGTGTCAAAGCCTGTTATATGACTGATAAACATGNNGGCACTATGAATAATTTCAGCTCGTACATAATTCCTCGTAATTGGAACAGTGGCCGCGAGCGGTTTCACAAGTGGTAATTCACTCTTTTGGTCTTCATCTTCGGGAATATCAATCGATTGATAAGCATCTTTTCGCAATAATCTAGGTTGTTCTCGTGGTGCTAGCGCAAGCGACCTCGCTTTTGCTTGCAGTTCCGGTGTTAAGTGCGCAGAGTTTTGTAATTCTGACAAAAATTCTATGTCTGCTGTATTTCTTTGGTCATATTCCGTAGTTTCAATTTGACTCAAAAATTTCGTCACACGTTCTTGAAAACCAGCTCTTAGTTTCTCCTCTTCACTTTTTTTCATATAAAATAAATCCATGTAACATGGAGCTACTGATTCGAGACTTTTCCTAAAAGCTGCGATTAACTCTAGCGTTTGCAGAAAAAACTTTAAGTCCTTGTGGGGAGTATCTAATGTGCGCTGCTTAATATTAGAGAATTCTTTTTTTCTTGATAATGCGTTGTTAATATGCTGGAAATCAAGAGTTAGAAAAAATTCTTCTTTTGTTTTTTTATCCAAAAAAACTTTGTATGTTGCATTGGGAAGCAGCGGAGATTGTGAAATCCAATTAATATATTTACTTTTAAAAATAGCTCGAAGTATATCTACCCATAATCTGCAATTATCTTCTTCACCGCCTGTTGTAAAAGTAGTGCACTCTGCGCAAAATGATTGATTATTGATCAAAAAAGCTTCCGCTTTGCATTCTGGTATTGCTCTTGATACCAAATCATCTCTTACTTTCTGTAGCGCGATCCTGGCGGTGCATGGGAGAGTAGTAAAATCAATCGTTAGTCTTTCTTGTCCTTTATATTGATAATGATATATAGACATTTTTTTGCCTTTAAGTTTGAAGTTTAATTATAATTTTTTCTAGTTAACCACAATTATAGCATATTATAATTAAGGAAAAATTAAATTACCTCTGTATTGTTAATATATTGATTTTTAAGGATTTTTAATGGAGAGACTTCTGATTAAGCTCTGTAGGAGCAAAGTTAAAATGTCACCCCCGTGCAAAA
>PLMI01000126.1 GCA_003142435.1 Coxiellaceae bacterium
GAAAATTTTTCTTATAAATAAACCATGGTTCTTTTTCGTATGGATTTTCAATTTTGTTGATTACTTCTTGAGATAGCGCTGTTTGGTCAAATAGCTTAACCAGATAACTTTCATTGAAATTGTAAGTTGTAACCATTCTGTTAATAAAATGTTGTACGATAGAATATTCACTTAATTTTTTTTCATATTGAGCACAAGCATTTTGGACTGTTATTACAAATAACAAAAAAATAAAAATTAATTTTAACTTTTTCATGAAATGTTCTTAATTAGATAAAAGTTTTCTGTGCGTGCGGATGGACATTATTATGCCAAAGGCTGCCATGAGTGTCACAAGTGAACTTCCTCCATAGCTAATTAAAGGCAAGGGCAGACCCACAACAGGCAGAATTCCTATCACCATTCCTATGTTAACAAAAAAAGAAAGGAAAAAAGTGAGTGTAAGGCTTCCCGCCAAAAGCCTTGTAAATGAATCTTGTGCATTTTTGCTTATATACAAACCTCGTGCCACAACATAAGCAAAAGTACCGATAAGCAGAAGGCTGCCAATAAACCCCAATTCTTCCCCACAGACTCCGAAGATAAAATCAGTTGTATGTTCTGGCAGAAATTGTAAGTGGGTTTGGGATCCATGTAGCCATCCCTGTCCTAAAAAACCTCCAGAACCGATAGCGATTTTAGATTGAATGATATGATAACCACTTTTTAAGTGATCTCTTTCTGGATTTAAAAAAGTTAAAATTCGTGCTTTTTGATAATCATGAAGAAAATACCAGCCTATAGGTAAAAGTAATGCTAATGAAAATAATGTACCAAAGATAAATCGCCAAGAGATTCCGGACAAAAATATAACAAATAATCCTGTTGCAGTTATTATGATAGCCGTCCCTAAGTCCGGTTGCCTGGCAATCATAAATACTGGAATAAGCAACATAATGGAGCTTGTAAAAATGGTTTTAAGTTTTGGTGGTAAGTTTTTTTCCTGTAAATACCACGCTAACATCATAGGCATCGCTATTTTCATTATTTCTGAAGGTTGAAAACGTATGATACCTAAATTAAGCCATCTTTGAGCCCCTTTGCTGATTGCCCCTGTTACTAAAACTATCAAAAGTAGAATTAACGTAATGCCAAAAAGCCAAGGGGCTATGCTTTGATATCGATGTGGAGGCACTTGGGCTAAGATGAACATAATACAAAACGCTAAACCAAGGCTTCCCGCTTGATGGCCCAAAACAGCAATACTTTGGTTAGAGGCGCTATAAAGTATGAACAGCCCCATGGTAGTTAAGATTGTAATGCTCAAAAAAAGAGGGAAATCTAGATGTGATTTATGGCAAATAAAATGGCAAAAGCGGCCGAATTTAGTTTTAGGGATTTTCTGCCTGTTTATATATTCGTATACGTTCATGGAAAACTGCAATTATTTGTTATTTCATTCATTAGATGCATTATAGATAAAAATAAGGCATATAGAAATAGTAGCAGTGAGAGTTTGTGACGATACTTTTGAGAAAAAAATGGTAGCCGTGAATTAAAAGCATAAAAACAACTCGGGAATATATACTCCTTAGAAAAAGAATATATAATTTCCCGAGTTTATTGCCCAGTGTGTTTTAAAGGATTGACATATAGCTTCACTAAAAGTTATATATGGCCTTTAAAAAAGCAAAGGGTATGCCGATCAATCGATCGGCGTATGGAAATTAGTCAAACATCCAATGTTCCCTTTAAATCCCTTCAAAGTTTCGAATAATTCGAAGGCTAATTTTCATATTCACTTGTAATATTAATATAGTTTAGAAAAAAATATTTTGCCAAATTTCCTTTTTTATTGAATGGGTTACACTGCTGCCGGCAGGTAAGTTATTGAAAATGATAAGGATTTCTTAATATTCGGTAATATTTTTTCAAAGATTTTTTAACGCTATTTCAATATTTCTTTGCCAACGCTGCCAACCAATTCTGCATATAGGAGATTCCGTTGTTTTATTGATAAAGGTATTTTCATCCCAGTTTTGGGCGTCTTTTAAATCGATGTTTTTTAGATGTGAGAATGGCTGTAATTCCGGATCGGGTATTGCTTTTGCAAAACGATTCCATGGGCAAACTTTTTGGCAATCATCGCATCCGAAGATTTTGTTTTCCATAAGAGCTTGAAGTTCTTGCGGAATTATTTCTTTGTTTTCTATGGTCAAATATGCAATGCAGCGATTAGCATTTAACTGCCGGGGATTAGTGAGGGCTTTAGTCTTACAGGCAAAAATACATTTATTGCAGGAGCCGCAGCGATTAGCAATTGGTTCATCTATTGGCAAGGGCAAATTAGTAAAAATTTCTCCAAGAAAAAAGTAAGAGCCATATTCTGCATTTAGCAGTAAATTATTTTTGCCAAACCAGCCTAAACCGCTTTTTGCCGCCAAGGCTTTTTCTAAAACAGGTGCACTATCNNTATACTCAAAATCTTCAATTTTAGCTTTAATTTTTTCTGCAAGTTTTACCAGGCGTTTATGAAGTATTTTGTGATAGTCTTTTCGGAGAGCGAAAGCTGCGATAGGATGCGTAGAATTTTTTTCAGGGGGAGAATAAGGAAGCAGGCAGCAAATAATGCTTTCGAGAGAAGGGAAAAGTTTTTTTGGGTTTAATCTTTTTTCTAAACTATTTTCTAAATATTTCATGCCGCCATTAAATTTTTGTTCTACCCATTTTTTAAAACGGGGACTTTCTGGCGAAAGGTCTCCATTGGTAATTCCTATTTTTGGAAAGCCAACTTCTTTTGCCAGCCCTTTAATATCGGCTTTAAGTAGGTTAAAATCAAATGACTTGAGATCGTTAATTTTCATGAGGAAAAAATGGCAAATTCTACGGCAAAAGCATTATATCATACCGGCCAAATTAAAGAATTAGAGCAAAAAACAGCTGGTTTTGGTTTAAATGAAGATATATTAATGGATCGGGCTGGAAAAGCTGCATTTTTAGAGTTACGAAATCAATGGCCGGAGGCTAATCAAATTGCTGTTATATGCGGCAAAGNNTTTAGCAAAGTACGCACATTTGCAAGGCATGAAAGTTAAAATTCTTGCTCTTTGCCCGCCAGAAAAATTATCTGGCGCTGCATTAAATGCCGCAAAATCGTGCATTGAATTAAATATTGCTATAGCTAATTTTTCTGAAAAAGAATTGCAAGATTGTGACGTAATTGTTGATGCAATTTTAGGTACAGGTGTAAAAGGTAATGTTGATGAGACGTACAGAAAAGTTATCGATGCAATCAATGTTTCAAAGGTTCCAGTTTTATCGTTAGATTTGCCGTCAGGACTTGATGCTAATACCGGAAAAGTTTGGGGGGCTGCTGTGTGTGCAGCTGTTACTATAACTTTTATTGGTTTAAAACCAGGTTTATTTACAGGATATGGTCCTGATTACGTAGGCAGTGTTTTTTGTGATGACCTTGATTTGCCAAAGCAATTAAAAGATGGAGTCAAAAATTTTGCCGAGTTATTAAGCTTATTGAATTTATCAGCTCACTTGCCGCGGCGGAAAAAAACTGCAAATAAGGGAAATTTTGGCCATGTTCTGATAGTTGGTGGCGATTATGGAATGGGCGGAGCTGTTGATATGGCAGCTGAAGCGGCACTTAGAAGCGGAGCAGGATTAGTTAGCGTTGCAACGCGCAAGGAGCACATTGCTGCAATTAATGCAAGATGCCCTGAAGTTATGTGCCATGAAATAGATGCAGCAGAAAAATTAGATTCATTGTTGGTAAGAGCAACGGTAGTCATTGCAGGACCTGGCCTTGGGAAATCAGATTGGAGTCGCGAATTGTTGGCTAAAGTTTTATCTTCAGAAACACCAAAACTTTTAGACGCTGATGCATTGAACTTATTAACAGAAAAAATAGACAATGCAGTTTTAACACCGCATCCCAAAGAAGCAGCGCGCATGCTTGGCATTACTGTTGAAAAAGTACAAGATGATCGATTTACAGCTGTTAGATCTTTACAAGAAAAATACGGCGGAGTTTTTGTTCTGAAAGGTGCTGGAACATTAGTTTTTGATGTAAGTGAAAAAAATATGGGAGTATGTCCGTTTGGTAATCCAGGAATGGCAAGTGCTGGAATGGGGGATGTTTTGAGCGGAGTGATCGGCGGATTGCTTGCTCAAGGAATGCCTTTGGCAAAAGCCGCTTCATTTGGCGTTTGTTTGCACGCTTTTGCCGGAGATCTTGCTGTTTTGGCAAGCGGGGAAAGGGGTTTGCTTGCTACGGATTTGTTGCCGCACATTAGAACATTAATAAATCAATAACATCATCTTTATGCAAGAAAAAAAAATTACAATCAATT
>PLMI01000005.1 GCA_003142435.1 Coxiellaceae bacterium
TTCTTATGTCGAACTGAGGTTACTTAATAATATTAAGTCTAATGTTTTTAGCTTCTCCAATGATCCTTTGTCTGATGACTGGCAATTTTGAGTCCTTGCTATTTTTATTTCTCTCGTTGTTCTTTTTTGCCTTTGCAAAAGAGAAATATAAACTAGCCAGCGTATTTTTAGCAATAGCGATTGCTTTCAAACTTTACCCTGCTGTTTTTTTATTACTATTCTTAAAAAATAAACGTTATAAAGAATGTATATATTGTGTGGTGTTGGTAATGATTTCAACCTTTTGTGCGCTTTTAGTATTACCACCAGGGGGGGTAATTAAAAACGTTCATCTATGGTTGGATATGTTTACTCGATTGAATCATGTGATGGCTTTTGCACATGGATTCTATCAAACAAATACCTTGTTTTTTATCGTGCAAATTGCTGTTTCTATATATTCAATAATACGGGGGCGCACGGAAACACAATACCTTGCGCATTTAAATCATTCAGTTATTTATTATTATATTCTTGCTGCTCTGATGTTTGTGTTTTTGGCGATCTTTATATTAAAATATGAAAAAACATACTGGAAGCAAGTTACAGTACTATTTTTCTGTGGAATGCTATTGCCAACTGTCTCTATTGAATATAAGTTTATTAATTTATTTATTCTTATCTTTTTATATATCAATCAACCACCAAAGATAGCAGAACAGCAAAACATTATTTTTAACAAAATCTATCTTGTACTTTTTTCTCTGTTACTTATCCCAAAGAATTATTTAATTTTCACTTATTATCAATTAAGTGATAAAAGCACGGTTATAGACGGTGTTTCACCACTACTTAATATTTTTATCATGCTATTTTTTATTTCTCTAATTATATATGATAGGATTAGAATTATAAGAATGGAAAAAATACAGCCTCAAGTGAGTAGATGTAATTAAAAATAAACCATTATTTATAGGAAAAAATATTTACTGATGTAAACACATATGCCTTCCGCACAACAACTACGATTTATAGCTTTTGTAACTTTGCTCGGTCTTATTTGCATGGTCTTTTTTGATGTGTATCTGCATCACTTAGGCATTAAAACAACCTTCCTACCTCAAAATATTTTCATGCCAGGTGCACATGGGTTCTTTTTAGATTTTTTTGACATTTATGGTTATGCAAACCCATATATTGGTCATTTTGCTGTATATCCACCAGCAACATATTTGATCATTTATCCATTTCTGAAAATATGGCCAGCTGAATTATCTTTTATAATATATACCATTTTCATTTATAGTTATATCTTCTGGTACTTAATTTTTTGTACAAAAAGTTTTCACAACAAATTTGTCGGTTTAGAACGTTACACTATAATATTAATCCTAATGTTTTTAACTTCCCCAATGATTATTTGCCTTATTCACGGTAATTTTGAATCATTATTGTTTTTGTTTCTATCGCTATTTTTCTTTGCGTTTGCCAAAGAAAAATACGCATTATCCAGTATATTTTTGGGCATAGCAATAGCATTCAAACTCTATCCAGCGGTTTTTTTGGTACTATTTATAAAAAATAAATGTTATAAAGAATGCATATATTGTGTAATATTTGTAGTAATCTTAACTATCGCTGCGCTGTTTACCTTTCCAGAGGGATTAATTAAAAGTACGAACATGTGGCTTAATGCATTTGTAGAAATAAATAAAATCATGGCTTTCTCTCATGATTTTTATCATACAAATACTTTATTTTTCCTTGTTCAGATTGCAGTATATTTATACTCAATAATACGAGGACATTCCACTGAAGCACAATACACGTCTCATTTAAATCATTCAGTTATTTATTATTATATTCTCGCTATTTTGATGTTTACATTTTTAGCGTTCTTCACATTAAAATATGAAAAAACATACTGGAAGCAAGTTACAGTTCTTTTCTTCTGTGGAATGTTATTTCCAACTATCTCCGTCGAATACAAGCTCATTATTTTGTTTATTCCTATTTTTTTATTCATTAAGCAATCAGTAATTGATAAACATCAATCTATTATTTTTAATAAAATCTATCTTTTACTTTTTTCTCTACTACTTATTCCAAAGAATTATTTAATTTTCAACTTTTATTTAGATGAAAAAATACCAATCATTAGTGGTATTTCACCGTTGTTTAATATTTTTATTATGCTATTTTTTATATTTCTAATTATCTACGAGAGAATTAAAATTATACAAATAGAAAAAACGAGCCACTAAGTGTAGTCATCAATCGTTTCTTATGTAAATTTTTATTGTGTATTTCTTTGTATTGTAAACGTATCCAAGGTTCTCAATCGTTAGTTTCGCCGCAGATTCAGTTACACGTATATTGATAAGGTCATTTGTATTTACAATAGTATCTGCTGTTATGGGAACTGATGTGATTCCATTTTTCAATAATGATACTACAGATACATTCTCCGTATCTGAGAGACTCTTTACTAAAGCAGATAACTTATAGTTATTATACATTTTATTTTTCAATACTAGCCTTAATGAAAGTATATCATTGTCGTAATCAAGATCTAATAACTCTTGATTGTATAATACATACTTGTATAAACTATATTCCCCATTTTTCATTAGTTTTTCAAATTCGGTTTCAAAATCAATTTGTGTTAGCGGCCTTTTAATTAGTTTGTAATGCAGTTGGTAAACAAAACGGGGAGGATCTAAAAAAACTATAACTTTTGGCGGAGATGCTTTGAAATCATTCAGTTCCTGCTTTATATCGCTGGAACTTATAACATCAAACCACTGCACAACATTTTTATATGGAGGTACTTTGTTGTACAAATAATAGAACATGGGAATGCTTGGGTAAAAATAAACATCTTTATCATTTTTAGAGTATTTGCCCACAACTTCATTGATCGTTTTAAAAACTTCTGCTGTTATTTGATCAACATATATTCCTTTTGTGTGTGGAATATTTGATAATTCTGTCGTAGCTTTTAGAATAGATGATTGAGATAATCCTATCCAGGAATAAGGCATTTTAAGTTTCTGTACGGAAATAATAGCAACAATAATAAGCGATAGCACTAAAACTGATGTAAATTTTATGTTTTTGCAAGCAAGTAATTTTTCGAGTGAATATGCTATTGTTACAGCAATAACCAAAAACATCCCATTAAAATTTATTGTCGAAGTATTGGTATTGGCATAAACAAGAGCCACTAATGGTATTAGTATAAATTTTAGCGCAATTTTTTGAGAATCACCATTCTGCGGTGTTAAATATACCGAAACAAATAAATCAAGCAGTATTGCAATAGATAATATAAGAATATATTTTTCATAGAAGTTATTATGCTTAACAAGCAATACAAATACAATTGCGCAAATTGTATAATAAATTATACCTCTAGCTAATTTGCTAAACTGTTTTTTTTGAAAAAAATTATTTAAATACTGATAGAGAATGAAGTTATTTGTTAAAAAGCCGTATCTGAAAGGAAAGGCAAGAGCAAATAAGGAAATACCGACCAAAATTAATTTCAAATTTCCTTTATCAGTTAATATTCGAAAAAGTATTGTAAAAGTGCTTCCTTTAGAGTCATTATGCAAAAAAAGCTTACTTGTTATATCGAAAAATGGTACGTTATAAGTAGTCAAATATAAGAAAAACAAAACGAATGCTGTTGTAAAACCGAAAAAAATTAAGGCATTTTGTTTTAACTTTTGCACTATTGAATAATTAGAAATAAAACAAATACTCAAATTAAAAGAAAGAAATAAAAAAATACCCACATTTTGTTTAATCAAGGTTACTAATGCAATAGAAAATCCAAGCAAAAAACTTAAGAGTAAGCTTGTATAAAAATTCGTTTTTTGTTCCTGGGTTCGCTGATCGTTTACATTTTTAATTAAAAAATACCCACATATAAAAGATAAGATTATTAATAGCCATGCATAAGTATGATAATCTTTCGCAACAAAAACAGGGTCAGACATATACAAAAAAGAAGCTACCAGAGCAGATATAGCCGCAATTTTTCGGTCGAAAAAAAAGTTAAGCAATCTCTGTAGTAAAAAAACATTAAAAGTGAAGACGATGACGCCTATAAATCGTAGAATAAAGAAACTCGTAGTAATGTATTTTAAGTAGAAGGCGTTTAAAAAAATGAACAGGGGGGGGAATGCAACATTGAAATCTTTATATGGGATTAATCCTTTGTTTACTAGATAACCATAAGTTTCCCACCATCCTTCAGTTAAGGGAAAATATCTATTAAAAAAAATTAAATTAAAGCAAAATACCAATACTACTGGTGAAATATTTATTATAGCTTGTAATAATTTATTTTTATCAGAATTGTAATCAATCGTATTTAAGGTATTAAACACTAAATTTCTCCAGCATATCAAAACGTTTTCTATTTTTAGTAAATATTATACATAATTAACTAAATTTAACTATATTTAATAATACACACTAAAAATACTGAAAATGAGGATTATGAACAATTTAGACTCGAGATAATACCGATTATCTGTTATAATTTCGACCATTAAATATGTATTTTTTGTCTATATTTTGTGAATTATTATTTCTTAATTAAATCATAATCAATGAAAAAAGTTTTGTTTAATTTAACTGATTTCAAGTATTACAAAGTAGCCGCCGCAGGGTGGTTGAACCGCTTTATTGGCGCTATTTGTCAAATCGTTTCTATTTCAATAGCTTTGAATTATTTGGGTATAAGCAATTATGCAATATTTGCAATTATTTTAGGATTACAAAATTGGTTTACACTCACTGATCTTGGTTTTGGTTTTAGTCTACAAAATTATGTTTCTGAAGCTAAAGCAAAACAAGAGGATATGACAGCTCTATTTAATAACTCAGCTCTTGCAATTTGCATCATATTTGCAATTGTAGCAACAATTTTTTGTGTTATATCTCCATGGTTACAATATTTCCTGCTTCGTAATATAGCCCCTAACTTAGCGACTTCAAAATATTATTTTTTAATATTTATAGGTCTGATTTTAATTGGCATAAATGTTTTTGGCATTGGTTATAAAATTTTTATAGGAAAGCAAAAAGGATATTTGATGTATAACTATCAAACTTTTGCGTATTTAATTGGTTTACTCGATATTATTTTAGTTAGCAAATTCAATGTTGGAGCAGAAAGTAGCAAGACATTTTCTATGTTAGTAGGATGGCTCTCGCCAAGCTTAATATTCTCTCTTGCATGTTTTTTTAAGTGTTTTAAGTTCAATAAAATCTTCGCAATGATTGATTTTAAAATTATAAAGAAAATTTTACAAAGAGGGATTAAATTCTGGATATTCAATATCATTGTTGCTTTTGCACTTATGAGTGATTATTTAATCATCTCGCAAACTTTAAACAACGAACATATAGCTATTTACAACATTTTAGCAAAAAGTTTTGCTCTGATATTTTTTATCTACAGTGCTGTATTAACTGGACTTTGGCCGGTATTAGCAGAACTATTTGTGCAAAAAAATAAACAAAAAGCTAATAATTTAATTAAAAAGAATTTATATTTAGGTTTTTTTGTAATTATAATCTGCACTTTAATTTTTTTATTATTTAAAAATATGCTTATAACAATTTTGGCTCCAAAATCAAATCTGCTCTTGCCCGCAAGTGGGATTTTATTATTTGGTATTTATTATCTTTTAAGAACGTGGGTAGATACATATGCCACAGCTTTGTTAAGTCAAAACTCTTTTAAAGTTTTTTGGATTAGCTCTTCCTTACAAGCTATTATTAGCGTATCAGGTATGTATTTTTTTTCCCTATTTTATGGCTTAAATGGTATAATATACGGGCTGATTCTATCGCTTATTGTAACCGCAATTTGGATGTTACCAAGAGCGTATTATAAAAATGATAATAATGTGAACTTACCGGAAACAAAATAAATGCATTACAAGATATCAATTTGTATTCCCACTTATAATCGAGCCGCGTGCTTACAGGTTTTACTTGACAGTATTTTTTCACAGATTTCTGAGAAGACTCCTGTGGAAATTTGTATAAGTAATAACGCTTCAACTGATAATACTGAAAAATTAGTGCGTGAATATCAAAATAAATACCACAATATTGTTTATTTTAGATCTGATAATAACGTTGGTTTCGATCGAAATTGTTTGCAGGTGGTAAGTTTGGCTCACGCTGAATACTGCTGGTTGATGGGTGATGATGACAGAATAAAGGAAGGGGCAATTGATTACATATTGAATATTCTATCTGCTAACCATGGTTTTTCTGGAATAAGCCTTAACGTGGATTTTTATAATAAATTATTGACACAAAAGAAACATTACACTTTACATTTCGATTCTAACCAATCAAACCAAAATAAAACTTTAACTTCTGCTGGCGAAATTTTGCCATTCTTAATAGATCACTTTGGCTTCATTTCCGCACAAATAATAAAACGCAATTTATGGGAAGAAATAATAAATAATAATGTTACAAGAAACTTCCTCAATTCCTATGTTCATTTATTTGTGATTACCGGAGTAGTTAATGCACACCCCTACTGGTTATGGGTTGCACGCCCATGTGTCGATAGGAGAGTAACGACAAGCAATATTGCCAATGACAGTTATCGACAGCTTGAAACAATGGTTACAGCCTATTATCAAACTATATCTCACTTTTTTCCAATTCATGGATGGATGCACAACAAAATTATGGAATCCTTGTATAAAACCAATATAAAATATTCAGTGCGGTCATTAGCATCAAGCAAGGAAAAAGACTTTACTAAGAAAGCAATCTCTTTACTGTTAAAATATAATTGTTGGCGCTATCCAGCTTTTTGGTTTTATACTTTTCCTTGGGTGATTATGCCAGGGAAAATATTATATTTATTTCACTACATTCAAAAAAAATTATTTATAAAACAACTTTAGAATATTAATTTTTTTATGTCTCACTTGCAAGATTTAAAATTTTCACTGATTGTCCCTACAATTAATCGAGATAAGGAGTTAGAGCGTTTGTTGATAAGTTTAATTGCACAAACGTATAAAAACTATGAGCTAATAATTATTGATCAAAATGATGATGATCGTATCGAAAAACTAATACTAAAATATGAGCAAAAGTTTCATTTTGGTATAAAACACATTAAAACTACTATAAAAGGAGCTTCACATGCACGCAATCTTGGAATAAAACGATGCAGAGGTAATATAATCTCTTTTCCCGATGATGATTGTGAATACGATTCTTTGGTATTGCAGCAAATGTATAAATTATTTTTAGATCCGGAAAATTATGACATCGTTACGGCTAATTTTGTTGATTTTTCAGAGATAAAAATCCTTCCGGAAAAAATCACTAAATTAAACAAATATAACATTTGGCCTCTTGGTTACGAATTTGTCATTTTTTTGAGGCGTCATGTAATCGACAAAATCGGCTTATTTGATGAAGCGCTTGGAGTAGGTGCACGGACTCCTTATGGTTCCGGTGAAGGAACTGATTATTTGTTAAGAGCATTGCAGCAAAATCTAAAGATTGTAAATTGTAATACAGCGCTTGTAAAACATGAAAAAGTAGATTTTTCAAAAAATGGTATCGCAAAAAAAGCTTTTCGCTATTCTGTAGGCAAACGTCATGTTTTAGATAGACACAACTACAACTATTTTTTTATTTTATTAAATATTTGGTATCCATTGGTTAAACTTCTAGTTAATTTTTATAGTAAAAGTAAAGTAAAGTATTTCTGGTATCAGTTTTTAGGCAGATTTCATTTTGCAAGAAAAATAGAAATGTAAAGAGAAAAAAATGAAAATCGCAATCATTCACGATTGGCTAATAACGTATGCAGGTTCCGAAAGAGTTTTGGAGCAAATGCTGATTTGTTATCCGAACGCAGATTTATTTTCTCTAATTGATTTCCTGGATCCTGCCCTCAAAGAAAAATATTTTTTTGGCAAAAAAGCCACGACAACTTTTATTCAGAAATTACCCTTTGCTAAGAGAAAATACCGTTATTATTTGCCTTTAATGCCTTTAGCCATTGAACAGCTTGATTTATCTTCTTATGATCTCGTGATCTCAAGTTCGCATGCGGTAGCAAAAGGAGTTATCACGGGGCCAAATCAATTGCATATTAGTTACGTTCATTCGCCTATGCGTTATGCGTGGGATTTACAACATCAATATTTGACGCAAACCGGATTAGATAAAGGCTTGAAATCATGGATTGCAAAATATATTTTGCATAAAATGCGCATCTGGGATTTACGGACAGCAAACGGTGTTGACAAATTTATATGCAATTCGAATTTCATCGCACAAAGAATAAAAAAAACTTATAGGCGTGAAGCACATATAATTTATCCTCCAGTTGACGTTGAAAATTTTACTTTACGAGAGCATAAGGAAAATTTTTATTTAACGGCTGCCAGAATGGTACCATACAAGAGAATCGATTTAATAGTCGAGGCATTCTCTGCAATGCCTGATAAAAAATTAATCGTAATTGGCGATGGGCCAGAAATGAAAAGAATTCGTGAAAAAATGACTTCAAATATAACTTTACTTGGCGCGCAATCCCCGCAAGCTCTTTCTGATTATATGCAGCGGGCAAAAGCATTTGTGTTTGCAGCTGAAGAAGATTTTGGAATTGTTATGGCTGAAGCTCAAGCATGCGGAACTCCAGTTATAGCTTTCGGCAAAGGCGGGGCAAAAGAAATTGTTCAAGACATAGGCACTTCAAAACCAACAGGTGTTTTATTTTATGAGCAAAATGTTTCTTCTTTGCGCTCAGCTATTAGCAATTTTGAAAGTAATTCTAATAAAATTAGCCCTCACGATTGCCGGGAAAATGCCATAAAATTTGCCAGTGAAAATTTCCGATATAATTTTCAGAATTTTATCGAAAAAAACTGGTTAGAATTTATAGAAAATAAAGAAAAATTGAGTTAGTATTACGAAAAAAGAATGCAATAATGTGACTTTTCGTGTTTTTTGATACTTTTATGTAAGTATTTGATTATACTAAAGTTTTTTATTGCATGTTTTTCATATAGGCGTTGTAGGAGCAAAGTTAAAATG
>PLMI01000018.1 GCA_003142435.1 Coxiellaceae bacterium
GGAGGTGGACCATCATTAAAGACATGTCCGAGATGAGAGTTTACATGAGCACTGCTTACTTCCGTTCGAACAGTGAACCCCTTTTGTATTCTTTCTACGATATTTCCCGGTTCTAATGGGCGAGTAAAGCTTGGCCAGCCCGTTCCAGAATCGTATTTATCCTTGGAACTAAACAATGGCTCCCCGGATACGATATCGACATAAATACCTTCTTTTTTATTATCCCAATATTCGTTTTTGAATGGCGGTTCAGTGGCATCTTCTTGAGTAACAGCATATTGCATTGGAGTTAGCTTTTTTTTGAGGTCTTCTTGAACGTAAGTTTTATTTTCGCTTGATGAAATTGGATTGTTTTCATCGATAGCAAAGATCGCCTTCTCTGTTTTCACATTTCCATATCCTGGAGAAAACAAGAAAAAACAAAGTAAAATAAAAACAATTTTAAAAAATTTGTTATCCATAATAAATTCCTTTTAAACGATTAATGAAAACACCCACCCACTTGCACTATTTCCAATCTTACTCCATAATTCGCGATGCTAACGTTTCAGAAAGTTTATGAACTCTATTTGCCCCTACAGCAGAATTTAAATTTTTTATTGCTACCACATGAACAGAGACGGTTTCTATCGCGACCTTTCGAGGTAGGCGGCGATATTGCTGACGATTCCAATATTGTCTTCGCAGATTCCAGAAATATGCTAGGAGATTTATTTGGAAACCATTTTTTAATCAATGAGGGAAGATACATGTCGGCAATTGATAAAGCAATAATAGCAGTTCCTGGTAATACCGCACCCGCTACCGTTAATACTGCTAAACGCACAGTTTTCATCATTATGTTTTCACACCAATATTCTTTCTCAATCGAGTCCTTATAACGGCGCAAGGTATCTTCTGCCTGATCTGTTGGCTTCCCCTTAGCAAACCAATCTCGAAGATTTTGACAAGCTTTTGAATCCCTAAACTCTAGCAGTTGTTGTGGTTGAAGTCTTTTTTTAGCAAAGGCTTGACCTATATCTGGAACATCGCTCATTTTTTGCATTTGTACAAAAGTTTTTTCTCCATCACGAGAGTAACCTAATCGATGCGCTTTTTCTGGTAACACGCAAAAAGCTGACTCATCACCTGTTATTTCTGTTGTCTTTGCATATGCTCCAAAACCAAGAATAGAGTTCTCAAACGCAACACGCAGTAAGGTCTTAATTTTAAGCGGGGTATGATCCAGTCCAACGGCGTGAGGGTTAAAAATTGTGCACTTATTAAGATCGCTTTTAGGTAGGTTATCAAGTTTAGCAAATGAAGATGTTCTGCCTTTGATTCCCAATACTTTGCGGAAATACGCATTTCCAAAAATATCATGGTAAGTTGACTCCTTAATATCTTGAAGTATTTCTTTTGCTGGAAGGATTATAACGTTATCTAACAACAATTTTTTCAGCTCGGCCTTTCTATTTGAACTTGTTGGCGGATATGTTAATGCTAGTGCTGTATCAATAGCAAATTCAGGGGGTTTGAAAAAAGATCCTAATGGATTAGGGGCTACATTAGCACCCTCATGGATTTGAAATGGAGTAACACCCTCTCCTTTATGATAAGCAAACCAATGATCAAAACGTGCAAAAACAATTATTTTCCTTCGTACGAACTCGTCAAATACTCCTTCGCCAAGCATGAGTCGAAGGACGGAAAGAATTTGGAAATTACCAGTAGGAATAACTATTTGGTCATAGAGAAGAATGTAGTTTGCTAAACGTGCCCAATAATCTGTTGTTTCAATTATTCTATCGGATAAAGAGGAATGATCTTTAAATATCGGCCAAATCCCAAAATCAGTTGCGAAAACTGTACGCATAATTTAACCTCAACTCAACATAAGAAAAAAACAAGCATTTGCGGAGTCATAACTATATATTGATGAGTTATTACATTCATTCTAAATTTTACTTTACACTATAAGTAGAGGCAACAAACGGCAATAATCAAAACCATAAAATGCGATATTACATAACGCATTGCTGAATTTAGCGCGCTCGGAGGAACTCGAACCCCGACGCTTTAGTTCGAAGCCGGTATATATTAAATTTTACCGAATTTAATCTTTATAAACAATCTATAAACAACCCTTACAAATTAATTACATAAATCGCATTTTAGAAATAGCAAAAAGTAAAAAGCCCCTTACCAAAATAGCAAGAAAAATAATTACTATACTTCGTTGCAAAAATCCGCAGTTTACCTTAAGTAATTCACCTTCAGTATTTTTTTAATTTTTATAACTTTTCTATATGTCACAATAATAACTAATAAAAAATAAAAGCTTGGAACCAAAATTAAGACACAAACACGTATTGACTACTTTTTTAAGTTATGGCTATATTGATCCAAATAAACAGGAAGAAGTTATTAAAAATCCTTCTCTCTGAAAGATGCAATCAAATTAAAAATAGCCATTCCAATATTGGTGAAAACTAATAGCATTATTTGCCTAACAAAATAAAGAGACTGCGATATGAATAAACGCATAGCAACTTCAACACAAGATCTTGAGCATTATATTTCTATATCTTGCGAAAGCGAAGGTGTGGAATTCAAGGAAGCTAAAACTCAATACGATACAAACAAACTACTTCGTTACTGTGTAGCTATTGCCAATGAGGGTGGCGGCAAGCTTATTTTAGGCATAACAGACAAGCCTCCTCGTTGCATCATCGGTACACAAGCATTTGCAAGCATTAGCAAAACACAAACTCATATTTTCGAAAAATTACATTTCCGCGTAGATATAGAAGAATTAAACCACCCTAATGGTCGAGTACTTATATTTCATATTCCTTCGCGTCCAAAAGGAACAGCATATCAACTAAATGGCTCCTATCTTATGCGTTCTAAAGAAGATACTGTGCCAATGTCAGAAGATAGATTACGCCAAATCTTTAATGAAGGTAAAGAAAACTGGTTTTTACAAATAGCCAAAAAAAATTGCAGTGCTATAGATGTAAGCAACCTATTAGATACTCAAGCATATTTTGATATGATGCACTTACCATATCCAAGTGATTTCTCAAGTGTTTTAGCAAGATTTGAAAAAGAATCTATAGTTATTAAACATAAAGAAAATTTTGATATTACCAATCTTGGCGCAATTTTATTTGCAAAAAAATTAGAAGATTTTGAAGAAGCAGGACGTAAACGAGTTAGAGCCATTATTTACGAAGATATGAGTAAATTACAAACCAAATTAGATATACTTGGAGTTAAAGGCTATGCTGCTGGTTTTCAAGGATTAGTGGAATTCGTCCAAACACAAACGACGATCAATGAAGTTATAGAGAAAGCGATTCGCAAACCAATTAAGATGTATCCTGAAATTGCAATCCGCGGCTTATTGCCAATGCGCTTATTCATCAAGATTTTTCTGAAACCGGAATGTCTATAATGATAGAAGTTTATAAAGATCGCATAGAAATCTCAAATCCAGGATTACCACTTATCGCAACCGATCGTTTTATAGATGAATATAAATCTCGTAATGAAAAACTCGCAAACCTAATGCGTCGCTTAGGCATTTGTGAAGAGAAAAGCAGTGGCATTGATCAGGTAGTTAATGCTGCTGAGGTATTTCAACTACCAGCACCTGATTTTCGTAAAAGCGAACATCGCACTATTGCGATTCTTTTTTCCCATAAGGATATTGAAGATATGGACAGAAAAGATCGTGTACGAGCCTGCTATCAGCATTGCTGCCTTCGTTATGTTATGAACCAACGAATGACTAATCAAAGCTTGCGCTTACGCTTCGATCTGCCAGAATCAAAAACAGAATTAACTTCACGTATAATTCGGGATACCATCGAAAATGGACAAATAAGAGCGGAAAATCCAGAAAATACATCAAAAAGATACACAAAATATGTCCCGTTTTGGGCGTGATTTTTTATTTAGACTCAATCCTATTTCAAGCTTAGAAAACCTATAAAAACTCAATAAAATCAATAAGTTGCTCATTTAGACGCAAAACTAAAATCGTAACTTTGCATAAGAAAAAGTAGAAAAACCCATTAAGATGTGTGTAAAGGAAATGCACTCTAAATTTTTACTTTACGCTATAAAGAAATTGAAACTTTACGGCAATATAAAAATGATTGTCGCACTTAGGGCTAGAATGCGCCATGTGAAGTTAATGTAACTTATTGATAAAATATGGCGCGCTCGGAGGGACTCGAACCCCCGACACTCTGGTTCGAAGCCAGATACTCTATCCAACNNAGAGCGCCTTGTTAATTTATTTAAAACTTAGAATTATCTTCCAAGAGATCGGAATTTTCAACAATTTCTTTATGAATAAAACCAGACAAAATACGATGACAAGTTTCTTCAGTCAATGGTTTAGCTAAATATTCAACAAACTCGGCGTCTTTAGCTCTACGCTTTAAACTCTCTTCCGTTCTACTTGATAAAACGATCATCGGAATTTTATTTTTCTTTCCTTCTTGTAATTCATTAATTTTGTGGGCGATGTTGAATCCATCCATATCAAAAATACAAATATCTATAATAACTAAATCGTAATCATTTTGTTGAAATAATCTTATCGCTTCCGCACCTGTACTTCNNCAAAGTTTTCAAGAGTTTTTTTAGTTGTAATTTGTGACAGCTCCTCGTCTTCGATAAGTAAAATTTTCGCGTTGTAAGCCATTTGTCTATTCCTCCTTCACCCGAATCTTCAATTTTTCACGCAATTACAATAATGCTCCTTATCTTAAATAACTCTTATTTTTATTATAACATATTTTTAAAAATATCCTTTATTACACTATTTTTCCAACTTACTTACAAGGCCGATTTATATTTTATTTCACCTAAAATCTCAAAGTTGAAGACTATAGTAGCACTATCCTTCTTTATCTTGAAACTATAAGCATCAAACCACAAGCGATTAAAATTGCATATAATTTGTCAGAAAAATGGTAATTCTGGTCAATGAATAAGGCTATAACATCAAAAAATACATTTTTGATTAGCTTTTAAAGCAAGTTGTTTATATAATTTTCCCTATCGTCAAGTATTTGAAACTATAACAATTAAGCTTAATCTAATAAGGATAAATCTCATGCTAACAGGAACCGTTTGCGCAACATCAAGCCCTTGTCCGCGACCCTTGTCGCCAGATGAAGATACCCCTCCAATAAAACTTTCACCAATTTTCCCAACTTTTTTCCGTAGTCGATTTAGACCAGAATGCAATTATTCTTTGGAAATGAAAAATACTCCATGGCAACAAAAAATAACGTTATTTTTGTATAAAAAAAACGAATCATGGCAATATGCAATTCAAAATGCATCAGCAAGCCTTATAGAAGGAGAAATTACCGCAGAATTTCTCAAAGGGATCAATGTTAATGATATATCAACACAAAAAATAAAACTTGCAGAGGCGATTTTAGCGTTAGAAAAGATTACATTTCCAATGCAAAATGTAGAAGTTTTAGAACAAGAGCCCCTTGCATTGCATTCTATTCAAATTTATTTGTACAGCGATTGGCAATACGTGATTTTAACCCCTGGAAAAAAAAACAAATTGGGATCTATTGACAAAAACACAGTGCTCGAAAAACTCGGCATTCCTGACATTTCTTGTTTGCGTTCTGAAAACGGAGTTTATTTACTAACCAAAACGCAAGAGCAAATGCTCATTGAGGAAATTCATGGAAATAACGTAAGACGTGAATATCCATACGTTATAAAGAGCAGCAAACAAACCTATCGCGAAAGAATATATGCTACACCACCAACCAATGACGAGGATAGAATATTTACAACTGAAGAAATAAAATTCCCAAAGGACGAGGTAGGACATAATTCAATTTATGATGTACATGTAATTTCACCAGATAAAAAAAGTGATCGCATAAGCACCTACATAAGAAAAAAAATAAAAATGGTAAAGACATCCGATGAAAGTATCTTTGTTTCTGAAACTGAAGCAAACGTTAAAGAAGAAATAGTTAAATTACAGAAGGTGTATGGATACGATAAGATAAAAGTTTATACATATACGAAAACTCAAAGAGATACTGACATTACTTTTTATGAGATTCTATATCCACAAGCCCCCCGCATATCGCTTTTTTCCCTTTCACAAAAATCAGCAGCGCCAAAACCAGAAATTAAAATTGAAATTCCGCAGAAAATATCTTTGGGAATACAAATATACTTTTACCTGCAGTTTTTACACGAACTACAAATCATTCACTGTGATTTAAATCCAAAAAATATAATAGTTGAATGGGAAAATTACGCAAATGGGCTAGCAGTAATTGTTGATTTAGGAACTGCGATGTTTGAAAAGCGCCCTCGAAATATCTTTAATAATTTTTGTGCAAGATCATATGTAGCTCCGGAAATAAAGCCACCTCAAGAAGATACGGACTTACTTCCGAGTGAAATAACACCATCTAAAAGTTCCGATGTTTTTTCATTGACTCTTTGCCTGACGTCTCTTTTGCTAAATCTTTCAGATGCTGATGAATCTAAAAATATTTTCACGCAACTAAAAATTAGTTTTACAGATGAAAAAACACCTATCATAACTTCTGACGTTCCTTTACTTGCTCACTTTCGTTTAATGCAGTTAATACCTGAAGATAAAAAAACTGTTGAAGTAGATAAATCATTAGAAAAAATTGCCCAAGGATTAAATCCTGACCCAAAAATCAGATCATCTTCGGACGAGATAATTGGTTCCCTACAAAAACTTTTCAAAGTATTTAATCCCTGCGCAGAGGAGATTAAATTTAACAGATGTGACTACTCACCGCTTGACTCTACTATGGCAGTGACTATTCCACTACCTTCTCACAAACCTCCTGAAAGATCACTGAGTGATGTATCTTCCGCAGCTATTACTGCGGCAAAATGTAAACCAAAATCTGTTCCTCGTATTACGCTTGAAAATATTAAAGAGATTGACGAAATACGTAAATCTCAAAAAACCTTATTTAGTTCTTCACAAGAAAGTCCAAAAGCCTCTCATACGGTACCGTCCCCCACTGCTCGCAGACCTCTTGAAAGATCATCAAGTGACGTTTCTTCTGCAACTATAAGAGATCAAAAAGGCAAACCTGCTGCAGAAGCTGCGAAGAGTCATTTGACTAGAATACCACCTTTACCAAGAAAAAAAGTATTTTCAACAACCGAACCGCCTAGAATAGCACCTTCACCACGAAATACAGTATTCTTAACACCTAAGCCGGAAGCTTCGTCACCTAGACCACAGCCTTCACCACGCAAAACGTTACCTCCAATAACCAAAACGTTACCTCCATCACCTAGCAGAAGAATTACTAAATCAAACTCAAGCAATTCGTGGACAAATTTATTTGGTCTTTTGTCAGAAAGCTCTCCAGCCTCGCAAGAATCACCCATAAAAAATCCTCGCAGACCTCTTACAAGATCACTGAGCGATGTGTCCTCTTCAACGATTACAGGTGAAAAACAAACAGCCGCTGCTGAAATTGCAAAACACGATTTTGGAAGTTAGTACATTTACAATGGCACTATTAAGAAGTTACAATGTAATTACAACCAAATTGGTAGAAATAATAGGACAAACTCTCAAATCAATTTTATAAAACTAAATCATCAACACTATGAAAATTTCAGCATCAATATTAAATGCAAATTTTGCTATCTTAGGCGAGGAAGTAAAAAACGTTCTTTCTGCCGGCGCCCATATGATTCACTTCGACGTAATGGACAATCACTATGTTCCCAACCTTACCATGGGGCCGGTATTCTGCAAGGCTCTACGCGATTATGGAATTACAGCACCAATAGATGTGCATTTAATGACAAAACCGGTTGACAACCTAATTACAGCTTTCGCCAAAGCTGGAGCTAATTTAATAACGTTTCATCCTGAAAGTTCTTATCACATTGATCGCAGTTTGCAATTAATAAAAAGCTACAATTGTAAAGCAGGACTTGCGCTCAATCCTGCATCGCCTTTATGTTTATTGGAAAACGTCTTAGATAAACTCGATNNCTCGATTTGATTTTGCTTATGTCCGTAAATCCCGGCTTTGGTGGTCAGGAATTCATTACTTCAACATTGGAAAAAATCACACAGACAAAAAATTTGATTCAAAAACATAGCAAAAAGATCAGCATCTCCGTTGATGGCGGAGTAAATATTGAAAATATAAAAGCAATTGCAAAGGCAGGCGCTGATATTTTCATTGTTGGCTCGGCAATTTTTAATAGCAAAGAATCTTATAAAATAACAATTGATAAATTAAAAAAACAAATAGAATTATGACCGCAAAAATTTTAGACGGTGAAAAAATAGCGAAACAAATACAAACCGAAATTAGAGCCGCACTTCAGAAACGTATATCGCAAGGATTGCGCGTTCCAGGACTTGCAACTATATTAATAGGCGATAATCCCGCTTCTAAAATTTACGT
>PLMI01000054.1 GCA_003142435.1 Coxiellaceae bacterium
GAAGGCCTGGGTAAAGGGAGATCGCAAAATTAAAAGCTCTGTAAGAGCGAAATAATTATGTCGAATTCAGATTATTTGAGTTTGGCATTTTATGATAGTTTATTATATAATATATCTTATATAATATATAGGTGATATATGCATAAAATATTAATATCTATTTCTGATGACTTGGCTTATCGGCTTAAAGGCACTATTCCGCAACGTCAGCGCAGCAAAATAATTGCTAAGTTACTTAGCGAAGAAATCAACCGACGTGAAAAAGCTTTATATAACTGTGCATTGGAAGTAGAAAAAAATGAAACTCTTAATCATGAAATGCAAGATTGGGACGTTACCATAAATGACGGCTTGGAGAAGTTAGACGATGAATAGAGGCGATATTTATTGGGTAAATTTAGATCTTACTAAAGGCTCTGAAATAAAAAAACAACGGCCATGTGTTATTGTTAGTGCTACCGCTATAAATAGAGCCCGACATACTGTGATTGTAATTCCGCTTTCAACATCTGCCAAAGCTAATCCTCCTCTTGTCATTCAAGTCAATTGCCTGAATAAATTAGTAGCCGCAATCTGCGATCAAATTCGAGCAGTAGATAAAAAACGTTTAATCAAAGCTGCCGGAAAATTATCTTTAAAAGATTTGGAAATGCTAGAAGATGGAATAAAACAAATACTTTCTCTTTGATTAAATGAATTTCCACATCGCAAGCCACATGGAATTCTCAAGTTAAACCTGCAATTCATTTTTTTCTGCACAGAGATTTATCTCTGGAAATATCGAGTTTTATTCCATGTAAGGGAGATTTGCGCAAAAACTCAACCAATGATATTTTTGATTTTCTTTGATTTTTTTCTAGTTCTTTTTTGCTAATGATTACAACTGTTTCTTTTCCGTGTACGGTTATAGTTTGCGGGCCTTCATCAATTGCTTTTTTTATAATCTCATTGAAATGAGCTTTTGCATCTTGTAATTGCCATATGTTCATAGTTTATTTCCCCAACTAGTCAGACTAGTTATATAGCATATAAAAAATAAAAAACAATTGAGACTCACCATGATTGATTTCATTTAGTGGGCTGCTTTTGCGTGGCAAAAACAGCGTAATTGTAATCGATAAAACGATACATCAAATGTTCGCTGTGCCATTGGGAAGTCATTTTTTCAAATATTTTTTTATTCTACCGTGATTTTCGTTTTCTTTTCATCGCTGCAACTCTTCATGGTTAATAGTAACCCAGTCTGAACATCATAAAATACAAACCTTTGAAGATGAATTCCGAGCATTGATGACCAAATATCAAATAAAATACGATGAACACTATTTATGGGATTAATAATTTAGATTGCTCTTTCAGAGCAAAACTATTGGAGAACCATATCAAACCCAGGGTTGCGGTCGCAAAAAACGCGATCCTCACCCTGGGCTGTCATTGGGTTGACCCTTCAGGTCAAAAAGATAATAAATAATTTTAAATATCTTCGCGTATTTTTTGTACCAAACAACATTGTTTTTTATTTTATTTCTTACCCAACGCAAAATAATTCTCATCCAAAATCCAATTTCTTTTAGTTAACGAATTTTCATCGCAAAAGTGACTAATAGCAATCAATAAATCAATACATCAAATGTTCGCTGGTCATTTGGAAATCATTTTTTCAAATATTTTTTTATCCTATCGTGATCTTCATTTTCTTTTTCACTTTTTAAATATAATTCAATAAAATCAATTTTATTATTTTGGCAATCAAAGGAATAAATAATCCTAAAAGAAGATCCTTTTAAATAGCGGCAAAAAAAACGAGCTTTTAAAATAACATATTGATCAGTTTTAGTGATGACATTAAAATGTTTACTGTTTCCACGCGGAACAACTGACAAAACTTTTTTAAACTCATCTAAATCATCAAGCAAGGATTTATATTTTTTTAACAACCATTTAAATTCTTTAGAAAACTCTGACAACTCATCAAAGATCATCATCATAATTTCTGACTGAATATTTTTCATCGCGATAGAACACGCTTTCGTATGAAATAGGTTTTCCGTCTTCTGCTGCCATCCATGGAATATCTCCATGGGAATAGTTTTCCATCTCCTTGGCATTTTTGTCTGACAATCGCGCCAATACTTCATCAATGTGCTCTATCTCACGGCCAGATAAAATGCCTAACTCAGGACGTCTCACCGCTAAATATTTTCTTTGCGGATAATTAAAATACGTACTTGCAATCTTTTCTATATCGCCATCTTTAATCATGCTATCGACAATTGTCTTAAACTCGACGGGAGTCGGTCCAAAATGGTTTTTTATATATGTTGCACCAATTAATTGTTCCTCGAATTTTTCATAAAAATCAAAATCGATGAAATACAATAATTTATAAATAACTGCCTCGCCAACATTTGATTTGCCGCCAACTTTTGACAAAATGTAAAGCAATACCTCTTTGAACTTTTCTACATTATTTTTCGGAATGCTTATCCTTTTTTCCAGTTTCACGACTTTTTCTCTTTTAACCATTTTTTTTATTTTTACAACATTAGAGCTTTCTCTGCCTTTAATAAAATCATCAAAATCAATACCAAAAGCTTTCGCAAGCTCTTTTGCTTCGGAAATTGTTACGTCTCGCTCATTTTGTTCAATTTGAACATAGGTAGGACGAGAAACACTAATTTTTGACGCCACAAATTCCTGTGTTAAATTATGTTTTTTACGCTGTTCCAATATAAAATTACCAAGCATATATAAGCTCTCCTTTTTTTGACTAATCCTTTCCATAAATAAGCCATTTTTTATTAATATAGTAAAAACATTATAAGCAATGTAAAATTATTTGTCAAATAGATGTAAAAAAAATATACATGAAAAAATATATTTGATTTTACTTATTATTAACCACAAAATAATTCTCACCCAAAATCCAATTTCGTTTGGTGAGCGGGTTTTGCGTGGCAAATGCAGCGTAATCGTAATCGATAAAGCGATACAGCAAATGTTCATCACGACCTTTGGGGATTCCAAGGCGTGTGGTTTGAATGATTTTTGTTGGAATGAAACCTACATCGGCGAAATAAAATCTCGTGGGATCAAATTGCTTTGCGTCCCAATGTTTTACCTTTAACCCCAAAGATTTGCAAAGCAAAGTTTGACCTTTGCAAAGTTTTTGCCATGGGCGTGGTCCTGCTGTCTTATTTTTTGGAGGATTCAATTGCTGTATTACAGAAAGTATTTTTGCTGCATCTTTTTCTGCCAAAAACGGGACGGCAGCTTTTATTAAAACTGCATTTCCCTCGCCTTCTGCACTGACATTAAGAGAATCACCGCCTCTTGCATAATACATATAAATCGTGCCAGGCGGCATAAACAAAGCTCTGCGCTTTTGCGTAAAACCTAAAGATGCATGACTTCCTTTTTCGTTAATGTAATAACTTTCCGTTTCGACGATTTGAACGCGCAGCCAAATAAACTTATTACTTTTATCTAACTGATGTTTTACACAGATAATTTTGCCTAAGAGTTTCTTGGCAAGAACGATTGGATCAACAGCAAAAAAATCTTTGTTAAGAAGCATAAAATTAGGGGGTGTTGACATTTCGCTAAGATGCGGCGTAACTCGTTGATTTTTGAGCACCGTAGCACAGCATACTTTGTACGTATGTGAGCAACGGAGCGCAAAAAATCGACGAGTTACGACCATATTAGTAGAAATGTCAATAGCCCCTGCTAGACTTTCTCATTTGGATAA
>PLMI01000108.1 GCA_003142435.1 Coxiellaceae bacterium
CAAGAACCTGTAATGAAAGTAAAAATCATTGTTCTCACTTTCACCTTCATTTTCATTTACAGGGACTAATTTGTTTTGTGATGGTGAAGCCAATGCTTTCTCTAAAACATCTTTTCCTCCGGAAACCATCGCGCTTAACTCAACTGATGAAGAATTTAAATTAATTAATTCCACATTGGTTAGCGGGGCTATACTCTGCAAATATCTTATTATATTGCTATATTGCTTGAAGTTGGAAACTCCTTCAATCTTTAAAATTATTTTTTCGGAAGTTCCGTTGGCAACATCGCTTGGGACAGCATTTACCGAATTCGGCTCCGCCTCCTGTCCTTGCAAACTTCTATGCAAAACCTCAGAAACATTGCTGACCGCTTGCTTCACGATGTCCTCATCGTCATTACCATACAAAACCAAAGCATATTGCTTATTGTTTGCTAAAATAAGCCATCGCCCTTTTTTACCCGTCAAATTCTTTCCAATACAGCCAATCATGACTGCAGAGGTGTGATATTTTTTTGATGCTTTAGTTATCGCCTCCGTATTGAAATTACAAATATCCTCCGCGGTAATAGTAGAGACTTCAGATAAATCCATAACCGGCAACAAAACATCTATCCCTAAAGCATTTGCTTCGCTTTTTAAATTATCGACTAAATCGCTGCTGCTTGAATCACTCAAAACACTATTATTTGCAGAATTATTTTCCAAAATAGTCAACCAAACCAAAACATCCGAATTTTGCACAATATCAACTTTAGAATCATTAACATTAACAGGTAAAGGTTTATTTTCAGAATCTGCACTATCTTTCACAGCAATTGGTTTTATATCAACTGATGCAAGCAATGATTCAATTGCCTTTGGATCAAACTCAACTCGCAGAAATAAATCCTGCTGGCTGGTATTTGCCTGATGAAAATAGCTATAACTTTTGACAAATACTTCTGGCTTATTAAATTTTGCTTTAACTTGAGGCAAAGAAATTATTTCGGGATTTTGCGTTACTTGGAGCAATACTTTTTTAAATGTCTCTAAAAAAGCCTTATTGCGATCGACAGTTGAATCGGAAGCAACGGGAACATTGATTATGTAAAGATTTGATGAGGCTGCATTAGTTAAGTCTGCGAAGGCCCCAATCGCAAACATGAAAAGAAACATCCATGAAAACAAAAAAAATATTTTCTGTGAGCAAAGCTTCATTTACGTTTTAATCACTAGAAATTAAAATCTCTTTCACTTTTTTCAAAGCATTTTGTTCCAGCTGTCGAATACGTTCAGCTGAAACATTATATTCTGCCGCCAAATCATGCAAAGTCGCCTTATTTTCATTGAGCCAACGCCTTTCTAAAATTCCTCTGCTACGTGCATCCAAAGATAACAATGCCGCTTGCAATTTGCTGTTCATCGCAAAATGCGTGTCATCATGCTCAAGACATACTATCGGATCTGAGTTTAAATCGGCTAGATAATTTTCCGGAGCTAAATAAGCATTATCATCGTCTTCACTTTGAGCATGAAAAGACACTTCATTGTCATGCAATAAACGAGCTTCCATTTGGCGAACTTCTGCAGGGCTGACATTTAAAGTTTTTGCCACATCATCAACTTCGCTTTCAGTAAACCAGCCTAAACGCCGCGACATTTTGCGCAGATTGAAAAACAATTTACGCTGCGCTTTCGTCGTCGCTATTTTGACAATGCGCCAGTTGCGGATTATAAACTCGTGTATTTCAGATTTTATCCAATGCACCGCAAAAGTAATTAACCTGACTCCTACCGACGGGTCAAAGCGTTTAACCGCTTTCATNNGGCCAATTGTGCCTTCCTGAATTAAATCTGCCTGTGCCAAACCATAGCCGCTAAAACCTGCGGCGATGCGAACAACAAAGCGCAAATGCGACAGGACGAGTTGTCTTGCCGCGTTTAAATCGCCTTCCTCTTGAAATTTTACGGCCAAAGAATGCTCTTCTTCTGCTGACAATATTGGCAGCCGATTAACCCAATAGCGATAAGCTTCCAGACTTCCTATGGGAACTGCCATTTCTACAACTTGTGGTAAATTGTTTTTATAGTTTGTCATAATGATGAAGCTCTACGGGCTTACGCCAGTGGTATCTTCCCTTTGGCGAAATCCGCCAAAGCATTTTGCGATTTCGTTTACGCTGCATCGCATGATGCTGCATTTATCAATGAGCTTACGCTCATGGTTTATCTGCGACGGCGTATAAATAATCTTAAAAATTATAGCATTTTTACAGCCTTTTTACAAAAATGCTAAAAAAAACCGCGTATGTCTAAGTTTGAGTTCTATGAACTATCCTTACTATTTATATAGGTTTGATTTTATTTCAGAGAATATATGGTTAATTAACTGCGATAATTATAATCTTTTAGATGACATATCTTGAATTTTTTGATCTGTTCTTATGGTTTGATCTGATAACTTATCTACTTTGTTAGAAAGAGAGCAAATAAGATAAAACATGCCTCCAAATACGGCAAGGCAAATTATTACAAATATACCAATCACCCAACGATATTCGCTTTTTACTTCCTTGATTTTATCATCTATCTCCGATTGGGACGAAGTTTGCCTATTTCCCGCCATCTTTTTTCGCCCTCAAATCATCTAGCTTTTGAAAGAAATTTTCTATTTTAGGCGCATCACCCTGATCATACTGTAAACCAAAATCTTTGGAATCCTTTGTGGAAACTTTTATTGAACGTTTTTCTTTTTCTCTGGAATACGTAATACTGGAAATGTCATTTAATTTTAACGAAAAAGATATTTCTTTTGAGGTTATATCAAATTTTAACAAACGAGTTTCACTAATCAAATAAACTAATACACCATCCTCTTCGTTTGTTACGCGAGCAGAAATAACAAGGTATGTAGGATCTAACGCATCCCCATTTATAACCATACTCATAAACGAATGCAAATCGGCTCTTCTCTCCTCTGTAATAGAAGTGACTTTTTGAGCAAATATTTCATCTAATATACGATATATAATAGATTCTTTATTCATATTAATCTATAAAAACTGCTTGTTTATTTTGGGATAATGATAGCATATTATCTAGCAAACACTCAAAGGCATTTTTATTTTCTCTATTGTTTCGCTAAATTAACAATTTCTTCAACATCCAAAAAACCACATCACACGGAAAACAAAGCGTCAACAAACTCGCTGGCCTTAAATTCCCGCAAATCATTGATCTTTTCACCTACGCCAATAAAACGTATCGGCAACTGCAGCTGTTTTGCAATAGCAAAAATAATTCCCCCTTTGGCGGTACCATCAAGCTTTGTCAAGCAAACGCCGCTTACACCTATCGCCTCATTAAACTGCTGCGCCTGATTTAATGCATTCTGCCCATTGCTTGCGTCCAAAACCAACATAACTTCGTGCGGAGACGACTGATCAATTTTGCTTAAAATTCTTTTGATTTTCCTAAGCTCATCCATGAGATTTGTTTTGGTGTGCAGACGACCAGCAGTATCGGCTATCATCACATCAACACCGCGCGCTTTTGCTGCCTGATATGCGTCAAAAATAACAGCGGCGCTATCTGCATTAGTTTGCTGCGTAATAACTGGAATTTCATTGCGTTGCCCCCAAACCTGTAATTGTTGCACGGCAGCCGCCCGAAAAGTATCACCAGCCGCAAGCAGAACTTTTTTGCCCTGCTCTTGCAACTGCTTGGCAAGTTTGCCAATAGTTGTAGTCTTGCCTGAGCCGTTAACTCCAACAAACAAAATCACAAATGGTTTGTGCTGATCTGATATTACTAAAGGTTTTTCGCAAGGAATTAAAATCTCCGTCAGCAAATGCTTTAACGCTTTAATCAGTGCTTCAATGTCATTAAGCTCTTTGCGATTTAGCATTTTAGTAAGTTCTGCGATGAGCTGCTTGCTAACGTTAACGCCAACATCTGCAGAAATAAGCTGTGCTTCAAGTTCGCTTAAAATTTCCGGATCTATTGTTTTTTTTCCCAAAAAAATCGCTGAAATTCCGGAAACTAAATTGGCGCGCGTTTTCAAAAGACCGCGGCGCAAACCAGAAAACATTCCTTTTTTTTCATCGCTTTCTAATTCTGAAAGTTTTTCGGTATCGATTGAAGCCCGGCTTAAAGCGTTTTCTGATTCTTGTATCGCTGATTCAGCAATTTTTGATTCTGCTTCAGGAACGACATCACTTTTGCCGTAACTTTCGTTTTTAGAGTGGTTTTTTTTAAGAAAATTTAAAAATTTTGCCATTTTTTGTAAGTATTTGATTATACTGCATTTTTTTATTACATGTCCCCGAATGATTTTGTCGGGGATCTGGATTCCCGCCGGGCGCCCCTACGTCATATCACCAATGAATAACTCAACAACGCGATAAAAAAACCAAATCATTTTTATTTTTAACTAGAAAAAAATCCAAACATAGATAAAATAACCAGTTTGCGATTGCAAATTATAGCACAAACTACTCAAAAACATGTTATAAAAAATATTAGTAAAATCAAATGGTTACAAAAAATAATAAAAATTTAAAAGTGGTAATGGGTTTAGGAAAAACCGGAATTTCATGCGTTCGCTTTTTAGCAAAAAAAGGATTTAACATTGCAGTAATTGACAGCCGCGACGATCCTCCATTTTTAAATGAGCTAAAACAAAACTTTCCTGAAATTAAAATTCACCTCGGCAATTTGGCAGCTCCTTTTTTAGACGAGGCAAATGAATTAATCATAAGTCCTGGAATTTCATTGCGTGAACCTGTGATACTAAAACTTCTTGAAAAAGGGATCAAAGTGAATGGCGACATCGAGCTTTTTGCCAAAGAAGCAAATGCGCCAATTGCTGCCATAACGGGTTCAAATGGCAAAAGCACTGTGACAACTTTGCTTGGCAAAATGGCAAAAAACGCGGGCATCAACGTAAAAGTTGGCGGCAATTTGGGTGTTCCAGCACTTGAACTTTTAGATGCCAACGCTGACCTTTACGTTTTAGAGCTTTCGAGCTTTCAACTTGAAACCACTCACTCTTTAAAAGCAAAAGCTGCTACTGTGTTAAATATTTCCGAAGACCACATGGATCGCTATCGGGATCTTACAGAGTACGCAGCAGCAAAACACCGCATTTTTATGAATGCTGAAATCGCCGTGATAAATCACGATGATCCTTTAACTTATGAAAACATAAAACTGCCGCGTAAAATTATAAGTTTTAGCCTCGACAAGAAAACAGCCAGCGATTTTTACTTTGATAACGGCGCCCTTTATAACAAAGAAAATGAATTGATAACAACAAGTGAAATCAAAATCAAAGGATTACATCAAATAGCAAACGTATTAGCAGCACTTGCTTTGGGAACTGCAATAAACTTACCAGAAGACGCTTTGCTTTCTGCCATTAAAGAATTCGAAGGATTGCCGCATCGCTGCCAATTCGTTGCAAAAGCAAACGATATCAGCTGGTACAATGATTCCAAAGGAACCAATGTTGGCGCAACCAAAGCTGCAATTTTAGGGCTTGGCGCTGGCATCGAAGGAAAATTGATTTTAATAGCAGGAGGACTTGGCAAAGGAGCAAATTTCGCACCGCTGCAATATCCAATAATAAAATTTGTAAGGGCTGTAGTTTTAATAGGCCAGGATGCAAAAAAAATAGAACATGATTTGCAAAAATGTTGTAAAATCCATTTTGCGCAATCCATGGAAGAAGCAGTAGAACTCGCTGCCTCATTAGCTAAACCAAAAGATGCGGTTTTGCTTTCTCCGGCGTGTGCGAGCTTTGACATGTTTAACAACTTTGAACACCGCGGAGAAGTTTTTATTACGGCCGTGCATAATTTTTTAAACTTAATATGACAATGAAAAAAAATATACTTTGTACACTAATCCTTGCTGGTTCAATAATGGCAATTTCTTTTGCTGTAAGCGCTGCCACAATAACTGCGACTACTCCCGCGACAAAAAGTAATGATTACTCATCACAACAAGTTTCGACAGCTGACTTAGAACGCTTAAGCACGGTAATTTCAGAAGTAAAAAAATATTATGTTAGAAAAGTAGATGATAAAACGCTTTTTGATAACGCTATAAGCGGCATGCTTTCTGGTTTAGATCCGCATTCAGAATATTTAAACAAATCTGATTTAGAAGCGCTGTCGATGGTCACCGTAGGAAAGTTTGAGGGCATCGGCGTTGAAGTTATCCCCTATGAGGGACTAATTAAAATCATAAGCCCATTGGACGATTCTCCTGCATATAAAACCGGCATTAAAGCTGGAGATGTAATCGTAGAAATAAACGGCAAACTTGCCAAAGATTTAACTTTGGATCAAGCCGTAAGTTTAATGCGCGGCCCAAAAGGCAGTAAATTAAAACTATTAATTTTGCGCAAAGACAGCATAAAACCGCTTGCATTTATAATCAAACGTGACGTCATTAAAATGCAAACAGTAAAAGCAAAAATGCTCGAAGATAGCTACGCTTACGTAAGAATTTCTTTTTTCCAGGAACCAACAGAAAGAGACTTGAGAAAAGCAATTAAAAAATTAAANNTCAGTGGAAGTTGCAGATGATTTCCTCGATGCTAATAAATTAAAAGGAGATAAACTAATAGTTTACACAAAAGGATCTAACATTGGTACACAAATAACAGCAAAAGCAACATCAGGCGAGCTGCTGCCAAATGTTCCTATGGTAGTGCTCATCAATGAAGGCTCAGCTTCTGCATCGGAAATTGTTGCAGGCGCGTTGCAAGACTACAAGAGAGCTTTAATTGTCGGCACTAGAAGCTTTGGCAAAGGGTCAGTGCAAACTCTTCTTCCGGTCGACAAAGAAAGCGCTATTAAACTTACCACCGCTCTTTATTACACGCCTCTTGGCCGTTCTATCCAAGCCAAAGGCATTGAACCTGACGTTGAGATAAATCAAATGCAGTTACCAAAAAACATCGAAACAGATTTGGATAGCTCACTTCTTTCTGAGTCCAATTTAGATGGTCATATAAAAAATAGTGATAGTACTACTCCTAATGACAATTCTGAGATAAATGATAACGACAATAATAAAAAAATAGGAGATCTAACTTCGCAAGACCAAGATCATTTCAAGCTGGCAAAAGAAGATTACCAATTATATGAAGCTTTGAATATTTTAAAAGCTATTACTAAAATCAACGTGGAAAAAAATTAAACAACAATCTAATAACTTATACTAATAAATACAAAAATTTAACTTGATGCAAAAGCTATGCACGGTTATTTTAGGCTGGAAAGAAGATTAATACTTAATATAAAACCTTGTAATTCAGCATGATTAAAAACTTCCCAAACATGACAGAACAACATCCGCGTCATTGAATGGAATTTTTTCATTGCCGATTATTTGATAATTTTCATGCCCCTTCCCCGCAATTAAAATCACATCTTGCGGACCCGCATTGTTAATAGCATGCGTAATTGCAGTGCGCCTATCATGTTCTATTTCAGCAGCCCAAGGGCATAGTAACCCAGCAACAATGTCTTTCACTATTTGCTCTGGATCTTCATTTCTTGGATTATCATCAGTAATAATAATATTGTCACTTAGCCTTTCTGCAATTTGCCCCATTATTGGCCTTTTGCCACGATCTCGATCTCCACCACAGCCAAAAACACACCACAATTTACCATGGCAATGTTCGCGCAAAGCCGCTAAAGCATTTTCCAATGCGTCAGGAGTGTGAGCGTAATCCACAACAATTAACGGAAACTTCCCGCCTCCATAACTTTGCATTCGTCCAGCAAAGGGTTTTAATAATGATAAACTTTTAAAAGCTTCTTCAAATTCTACGCCAAGAAGCATAAGAGTAGTAAAAACAGCAAGCAAATTACTTAAATTAAAGACCCCAAGAAGTGAACTTTGAATAACTCCCTCTCCCCAAGGCGAAATTATTTTGGCACTAAACCCATTGCGATCAAGACTCACATCTGATGATTTTACGGTGGGAATATTCAAAGACAAATCTTGACCACTCACTGAATATGCATAGGAATTAACAGATGAAGGAACTTCCTGCAATAACCTTCTGCCATATGGGTCATCAACATTTATTACGGCGTATTGTAAATTAGGCCATAGAAAAAGCTTCTTTTTTGCAGCGAAGTAATTTTCCATGTCATGATGAGAATCCAAATGCTCATGCGTTAAATTAGTAAAAACTGCAATTTTAAAATTAATTCCCTCTACACGTTTTTGCTCTAAACCGTGCGATGATACTTCCATGGCAACAGTTTTAATATTTTGTTTTTTAAATTTTGCAAATTGCCACTGCAACGTAATCGCATCAGGAGTTGTATTAACTGTAGAAATCAATTCATCAGGCAATCCCATGCCCAAAGTTCCGATAACGCCGCAAGACTGACCTAACGCTTGCAAAGATTTGGCAATAAATTGCGTACAAGAAGTTTTTCCATTTGTGCCGGTCACGCCGACCACTGACATTTCTTTAGTTGGATTGCCATAGAATTTAGCTGCGATAATTCCAATTTTACTTCTAATGTCATCTAAAGAAATGATGGTAATTTTTTTCTCAGCATCAAAAGCTTTTTGCGTAACTGAGCTAAGATCCCCCTCTTGTATTATTGCCACCGCACCATTTGCAACAGCTTCTGCAATAAAATCTCGACCGTCATAATTAGCCCCAGCATAGGCAACAAATACGCTACCTGGGTGAACTTTGCGGCTATCCAAAGCAATATCAGAAATAATGCAATCAAAATTGCTAGCAATAGATATAAATTCTCGCATGAGTTCGCTTAGCTTAATGTTAGAAATTTTATTTGCCATAGGCTTTATATTTTATTCCGTGCTACATCATCTGGAACTACATTTAAAGTTCTAAGCGTGCCCGCCATAATATTTGAAAATACCGGAGCAGCCACGAGCCCCCCATAATATGCCCCGCCTCTTGGGTTTTTAATGACTACTGCCACTACGGCTTCAGGATTTTCTAAAGGCGCCATCCCGGCAAATATAGCAAAATATCTATCCTGATAATACCCGTGTTTTCCTGCGATATATGCAGTTCCGGTTTTTCCGGCCACATGGTAACCGCTTACATGAGCCCGCCTGCCTGTTCCGCCATATTCGACAACTGTCTCAAGCATCGCAAGTATTTCATTTGCAATTTTTTGCGACAAAACACGCCTTTCAGATAAAGGATTATCTACTTTTAAAAACGTCACTTGCCGCATCATACCGCCTGATGCAATTGAAGCATATGCACTTGCTAACTGTAATGCATCTGTTGACATAGCATAGCCAAAAGCTAAAGTTGCCAAAACAAGAGGACGGGCGCGCAAATTATTCGGCAAGGAGCCCGTTACTTCACCAGGAAAACCACTGTCAGTAGATTGCCCAAAACCTACGCGCTTCAAAACGTTCAAAAGAGAATAAGGAGGCAAGGACAAAGTCATTTTTGCAACTCCAACATCGCTTGATCTTTTTAAAACTCCTGTAACTGTGAGAAGCCCGTTATTTACATGCTCATCATCATAAATAACATGATTGTAAACTTTGATATGCCCTGGATTGGTATCAATCCAAGTATTTGGCGTATATTTCCCGCTTTCTAAAGCGTTTGCAACGCTAAACGCCTTAACTGTTGACCCCGGTTCAAATACATCAGTAACAGCACGATTGCGGTAACAAACCGGATTTAATTCTTGCCTATTATTTGGATTGCAGCTCGGCAGATTAGCCATCGCCAATATCTCACCTGTTTTTACTGATAAAACCACCGCCATTCCAGATTCAGCGTGATATTTTTCTACTGTTTCCGCTAACTCATGATATGCTAAATACTGAATTCTGCGATCAATACTTAAAGTTAAATCTTTTCCCGGATCTGCTTTTCTGATAGTGCCTAAATCAGCAATTGTATTTCCCAGGCGATCTTTTAAAACGCGTTTTATCCCGGGCTTTCCCTGCAACCACTCATCATAAGCTAACTCCAAACCTTCCTGCCCTCGTTCATCAATATCGGTAAATCCTAATATATGAACAGTGCTTTCTGCCTCCGGATAATACCTTGTATATTCCTCTTGCAAAAAAACACCCGGAATATTTAAATCATTTATTTGTGCAGCAACATCTGGTTTGACCAGTCTTTTAAGGTACAAAAATCCTTTATTTGTTGCCTCGGCTTTTTTTCTTATGTCAATAATAGGAACTTCTAAAAGTGCGGCTAATTGTTTTTGCTGGTTCAGGGAAGCATGAAAAATTTTTGGGTTAATCCAAATAGAACTCATTGGCACGCTTACAGCTAAAGGAGAACCATTGCGGTCTTTTATCATTCCTCTATGTGCCGGAATTTCAACCTTGCGAATACTGCGTTCTGCACTTTGCTCAAGCAAAAAAGAGCGGTTGATAATACCCAAATAGAAAATGCGCGCGAATAAGATAAACAGAACGAAAATCAACATTATTACCAAAAAATATAACCGCAAATTATTGCCTGATTTCGTTCTCTGAGATTTGCCCCTCTGCATAGTTACGAACTAGCTGGTAGTAATCTTTTTTTAACAATGACAATATCCTTTGCCGCCAATATCTGCATATCATGTCGTGCTTGCGCAAGCCCCTGGACTCTATCTTGTCTTGACCAAGAACTTTCTTCTAAAAGCAATTTATTGTGCAAAACTTGAGATTGCAAAAAATCACTTTCTGCTGTTTGCGTCTGCATAAATAATTGCCGATTTACATCTTTTATGTAAACCAAGCCTAAAGCAGACAGAAAAACGATCACGAGCAAAAATAAAACGCGTAATTCCGGCAAAAATAAAATTAAATTTTCATCTTTGTCACCAGCAATATCTTGTGCGGTTATTCTAGTCTGGCCAATAATTTTAACTGCAGTATTCACAACACTTTCTCCATCACTCTTAAAACGGCACTCCGTGCTCTTGGATTATTTTTCACTTCAGGTTCAGAAGCTTTAAGCTTCTGTCCCAAACTCTTAAGCCTAATATTTAGCTGCTCATGCTTTATCGGAACTTCGGCCGGCAATAAATCCCCTTTGCCATATTTCCTAATAAATTGCTTTACAATTTGTTCTTCTAAAGAATGAAAACTAATTACCAACAATCTTCCATTTACTGATAAAACATCCAAACATTGCTCTAAACAACTTTCGAGTTCTTCTAGCTCTTTGTTTACGTAAATACGCAAAGCCTGAAAAACTCGCGTTGCCGGGTTCTTCCCCCGCTCCCATTTGGGATGAGCTTCGCTTACAATATTGGCCAATTGCAAAGTTCCAGTAATTGGCTCTATTCCCCTTGCATGAACGATAGCTTTTGCAATTCTCTTGCTATAACGCTCTTCACCAAACTTATAGAAAATATTCGCTAAATCACTTTCTTTGTAACTGTTTACAACAGTTGCCGCAGTTAGTTTTTGCGTAATATCCATGCGCATGTCTAAAGGGCCATCACGCAGAAAACTAAACCCGCGGCCTCCTTCATCCAATTGCGGAGAGGAAACTCCTAAATCAAGCAAAATTCCATCAACTTTACCGACTAAATTAAACTCTGCCATCCACGAATAAAGCTCTGTGTATGACCCATGCTTTATAAAAACTCTGGCATCATTTAATTCCTCTGCAACAGAAATCGCCGCAACATCTTTATCAATAACGAATAAACGACCCGACGAGCTGAGTCGCTTTAAAATTTCAATGGAATGTCCGCCCCTGCCAAAAGTAGCATCGACGTAAACTCCGTTTGATTTAATATTTAAACCTTCTAAAACTTCACGTAACAAAACTGGCGTATGCAAATTCATCATAGAGACAAAGACAACAACTCAGAAGAGACATCTGAAGTTCCCTCTTTGCCTCCTAAACCTTTCGTAAGCCATCCATCGCGGCCAGAACTCCAAGTCGCTTCATCCCAAATTTCAAACTTTTTTCCCTGGCCTACTAACATCACATTTTTATCTAAGCTTGCATATTCACCTAAAACTTGCGGAACTAAAATTCTTCCACTACCGTCCATTTCCAATTCAGTTGCATGCCCAATCAACAACCTTTGAATACGTCTTGTGTGTGGATTAAAGCTTGATAATGCTTCAATTTTGCTTTCAATTTCTGTCCAAACATTTATCGGGTAAAGCAGTAAACAACGTTCCTCAGTATCGATTGTTAGCACTAAGTTACCACCGACATCTTCGATAAGCTGCACGCGATAACGAACTGGCATTACTAAACGCCCTTTCGCATCAAGACTTACAGCTGTTATACCTCGAAATGTGCCCATGATAATTTACACCCGAACCTAAACCACAATAACCCACTTAACACCACTTATTGCCACTATAATTGACAAAATCAGTCTTTGTCAAGCATGTTATGGGAAAAAATCTTTTGTTGGAAAATACTCTTGAAATGTTTAGAAAATAATAGAGATGTTTGATTACGTACTTTAAGAAAAATAGTTTTTTGCCAATTTTTTTAATGTTTTTTGTAACTATTTGATTATACTAAAGTTTTTTATTGCATGTCCCCGAATGATTTTGTGTAGGAGCAAAGTTAAAATG
>PLMI01000157.1 GCA_003142435.1 Coxiellaceae bacterium
CAAAGCCAGCAAAGGTGAAATCACTAAAGTTAAACCAGGCAATAAAATCGACGGCAATTGATATAATAATGATTTTCCGTGTCCCGTTGGTTGAATACAAAGTAATCGACCTTTTTCCATTAATTCGCTAATCGCTTCTAATTGTCCTTCACGAAATTGGTCAAAGCCAAAACGGGTTTTTAATAGTGAAATCAATTCATTGGTAGTTGAGTGAGGAGTCATAATTTTAATAATAAAATTAATTGCGGAGGTAAGTCAATAACGGGATTAATTGATCTATTTAAATATCAAAATATATAGGTTTTACAATCTTCTATTGAGCATTAATACAGCATTTTTTATATTTTTTACCACTGCCGCATGGGCACGGAGCATTGCGCCCTATCTTCGGTGAATCTCTAACATAAGTGACTGCGATAGGTAATGGTTCATCTTCATAATATTCATCCTCTACTTCCATTTCGTTATCTTTTTCTTTTTGAGCATACTTATCAGTGTTTAACCAGGACATTGCTGATATAGCATCATCTATAAGAACTGCAGATCGACTTTTAAAATGTGATAAGACCTTGTTTTTATCTTGTTTTAATGTATTTCGTATGTCTTCCAGTCCCACAAGCCATTCATCAACTAAATCAGTGTTAAAAGCATTCTCTATTTGCAGGTATAACTCCTCAGGATAAAAATCATCTATTTAATAATATTACTATTTAGGGCATGATATTTTTATACGATACGTAAAAATTAAGGAATGAAAGATTACTCGTTGGTGTGCATCGTAATTTTCATTGTTACGCAAGTAAAGGTAATTGCGCATATAGCATAAATATCACTTACAGTACCTGCAGTCATGAGTACCTGGTTATCAGATCGCTCTATTTGCATTCCTTACAAATTCCATCCTCATCAATTTTTTCTGAAAATTTATGACAGCAATAACAATATTTCATTCTTTTCCCTATATCACTAAAAATTTCTCCGTCGTTACAGTCATGTTTGCAGCCTATTTTTGCGATACTATTTGAAAACGTTACCATTTCCTCTTGGGTAAGTCTATCAAAAAAACATACTCTTCTAATAAGAATAGTACCTCATTTAACATATAATTAACTCTTTTCAACTGCAAGGCTTTCTGTCAATTCCGAAGCTATACTACCACTCACAATCCGCATCACACTTTCTTCTGAATAACCAAAGCTAAGCAAGTTAATACTTCCATACCAAACTGTTTTATGATCAATAATAGCAAATTTCTGATGAATTTTTCGTTTGAATATTAAGGTTATCCCAGCCTCAATCATGGCATGAATACTTTCCTCAAAAGTATTCTTAAATTTTCCAATAAAATCTTCCGCAGGTCTTGTCACTATAGTCACGCTTATTTTTCGGCTAAGAGGTTCATGAAGAAAATGCAGCAATTCCATTACCCGTTTTTGTGTAACAAAAGGACTAACAATCAGTATACTTTGTTTTGCCCATTCTAGATCTTGGATGTACACAGGAAGAAATGATCGCCTATCATAAATATTGTTAACTGTTCCACACTGTTCTGCAGTTCCCTTAGTTTGATATCCGATTGCCGCATACCCGTGCAAGCGCTTGTTATACATTCTTTCTAACATTCTAATGCGTACATCTATATAATCATAAATCAGGACTTCCTTTTTGCCCTCAAAAAGCCGATGTAATCTTCCTGCATATTGTTGTAGTGTTCCCCTCCATGAAATAGGCATTGCAAGAAATAATGTATCCAAGCGCGGCTCGTCAAATCCTTCGCCAATAAATTTGCCAGTAGCAATTATAGTAAGCGATTTATCTGCCGACGTTGTGACAATTCTATTTAGAAGCGCTGACGTTTTTTTTGCACCCATACCTCCAGTAAGAGCAATAACATCGGGATTGCTTCTAGATAGCATTTTCGTCAGTATATTTACATGCGTCGTTCGCTCCGTTAACACAAGGCAATGTCGACTAGCTTCAGAGCACCGCAATACATCATTTACAATAAGATGATTTCTAACTTAATCATGAACAATATTTGCATAAATGTCCTGAATTGAAAATTTTTCATCTTCATCAGGCATATGAAAGCTAGTAAATCGTGGAATAATGAAATGGTCAAATGGTCTTTTTTGCGCTTGTTTTAATGCATCAACGCGAAAACGAACTGGCCCGCAATACATAAAAATAATCGGATGATGTCCATCTTTGCGCGCTGGCGTTGCTGTAAGCCCATAAATATATTTTGCGTTTACTTGTTTAAGAATTTGTTCGAAATTAAAAGCTGGTACGTGATGGCATTCATCAATAATAATCATCCCATAGTTTTTTACATATTCTTTGACATCACCTGCAGAATACAATGATTGCATAATTGCAACATCAATAATTAAACTTAATTTATTTTTACCAGCGCATAGTGAACCAATAACATTTAATTTCTTCTTGCGACCTCGCTTTTGTTCTTGGACTGGGAGCACTTCATCAATCACAAGAAACTCAGATAAGCGCGCTATCCATTGTGCAAGCAGTTGCTTTCTATGTACGAGAATAAGTGTGTTAACTTTCCGCTCGGCAATCAATTTTGCAGCTACTACGGTTTTCCCAAAAGCTGTTGTCGCTGCAAGAACGCCATCATGATGACGCAAGAGTTCAACAATCGCTTCTTGCTGCTCTTCACGCAAAACACCCGAAAACTCTACGCGGATAGATTGACCTATGTCAGTTTTATCGGCGCAAAAATATGGAGTATTTATGCGATTAAGCATGGCAATCAAATCTGCAGCACAACCGCGTGGCAAAGCTAAATATTTTTCTGATTCCTCAGAACATGAAATAATTCTTGGTTTATTGTAAGTCGGCATGCGCATTGCTTGGGCTTTATAGAACTCAGGATTTTTAAAAGTCGCTAATCTCTTTATTTGATTCAGTGCACGTTGGGAAAATCCGTCTTTTTCAATATAAAGCATATCGGTTTTAATAATCTTTACTTGCATAGGCAAATCAGATTGTGTAAGTTTTATGGGTGGTACACGCTCCCATGGCTTTGGATTTTCTTCTGTATCGGCTTTTAGCGATCCAAGTTCATTGTCCACGCATAACTTGGCAATTAGAGAGCGAACATCATCTTCAGTAAGCTTTCTAACACCGCGTAAATAATTCCACTGATCATTATACGGTAAAAATTTTTCATCAATAAAAACACTGTTTTGACTTTTACGTGGAAATGCTTGCAGTGGTAATGCAATTAAATTACCAAAACCACCTTTTGGCATGGTATCTTGATTGGGAAACAATCTATCATATGACTTAAAAGAAATTTCATGACGCTTGTTCATCGCATGAGTCAAAATAGCACTACCCATTTTCCTTGCAAGGCATGCAGAAATAGCTTCATCGAAGAAAATCCAAATATGTGCGCCTTTACCAGATCGCGAGCGCTCTATCACAATTGGAATATCAGCTTTCTGACAAATAACTCGAAGCGTGGCAATATCATTTTTAGATCCACCATCGTCAAAATCAATTACCAAAAAGTAGCATTTTTCATCTTCTGTCAGCGGATAAATTCCTATGACTATTTCACCGCGGAGATGAGCTTCAATAGTTGTGTCACTCAATGGCATATAATTTTTATTTTGACAAACAGAACATTTTGTTCGCGGTTTTTGGCACAGTCCGTATTTCCATTCATTTGCGCAATGCGGTGAATATCCGGATTTTTCCGTTTTGTTTTGCCAGTGTTTAGCATATACATTCTCACGTCCGCGAAATAATGATCTGAATAAAGCTACTTTTTCCTCGGAAGTAAGCGTATTTTTTTGAATTTCTTGCACCGCTTTTTGCTGTTTTTTTAATTTGTCAATTTGCGAAATAATTTCATTTCGCTCTTTATCGATAACAACAAGCCTTTGCTGCAAAACTTGAATTTGTTCAGGATTGTGATTAGTACTCATTTTAAATTATGGCGTTTTAATAATTAATTGCATATACTTGAAAATATCATTAATAATAAAATAACGAAAATATGAGCACCGTCGCACCATTTAGCTTAACTGTTAAATTTCGTGGTAGATAAAGGCTTAAAAAGCTGGCCCGGGACGGGATTGAACCGCCGACTAACTGATTAATAGTCATATAAAATCAATATATTACAAAAATTCACAATAAGTGGCAATAACAAAATCAATAGGCTAGGGTGGTAATGTTAATGTGATTTATTGCTGCAATTTGTGATTACTTGGCCAGTAAGTGTATAACCAGTGCCAAGAAAATGACCAATGCAAACAAAATTTCTTAACAATGATTTAAGTGGTGCGCTATAATTCGTTTACCTAGTCTTTATGCTCGAATCGTCACCGTAGGGTGCGCTTGGTTAGTAATCTCTATCTTTTTCCAAGTAATGTGTATCTGGCTTAAGGTTAAGAAATTCCAAAATATATGGGTCTTTTAGATAATCGCGGGGATCTAGGTTTAGAGGGCTGGTATTTTTCTTCATTTCGTCAATTAAAGTGGTTTTTTCCTTACTTGACAACAACCGCTCGTAATAAAGCGAGTTAATTTGACGCTCTAACGCCCGCACACTCCAACTGCTGCGAACGGATTCCTCGATGTAAAACTTTCGCGCATTCTCATTTTCAACCCGCATCAATAGCCTATAATGCGACCACGTTAATTCGGCACACAGTGTGTTCCGAATTGGGAAAAATATGTATAACTGACGCATTTGCCTGAGGTTACGCTCGGAAAGGCCTTGCCCAAAGTCAGCAGTTAAAGCTTTGGCGAGGTCTCGCAGCAAATAAGTGCCATACTCAGCTCTTTTTTCGCCTTTTTGCTCTTCCTCAACAATCCGCCTGCCAATGCTCCAGTAAGCCTCAACCATAATAAAAT